>JBFHII010000129.1:0-7075 GCA_041596535.1 Breoghania sp.
CTCGAGGAAGAGGCCTTGCGGCTGTCGGTCCGCGGCACGCAACTGACCGTGGAGCGTCAGACCCTGGGTGAGGTCGTCGACCCGGTCATACTCACGCGTCCGTCCGGCGAGACCGAGACATTGGTGTTGAGCGAGGACCAGCCGGGCTTGTGGCGTGCCACGAAAATGACCACGGATATGGGGCTTCACTCGGTCACGGACGGCGAGCGCACGGCGCTGGCCCATGTCGGCCCGCCCAATCCGCGTGAGTTCGTCGATGTTCGCTCAAGCGCCGAAACCCTCGCGCCGCTGGCCGAAGCCACGCGCGGCAGCGTGCGCCGTCTGACGCCGACGGCCACGGCTGCGGCGGACGCCGCCCCGGAGATTCCCCGCATCGTGGCGCTGCGGCGCGCATCGAGCTTCGCGGGCTCCGGCTGGATCGGGCTGAAGATGACCGATGCCAGCGTGCTCAAGGGCATCGACCGGATCCCGCTGTTCGTAGGCTTCCTCGGCCTGGCAATCCTGCTCGGCGCACTGACCATGACGTGGTACCGCGAGGGCCGGTGACGGTCGTCAGCCTGGCACACGCATACGGGCTGCGACCTTGCCGACGGCTTCGGTGGCGGCACCCTCGTCAAGTTCCGCCAGGAGGACCCGCGCCGGGTCGACCGGCCCGGGAAACGTGATGCTGCCCATGGGCACGGACTGAAAGCCGAATGGCCCGTAGTAGGGCGCATCGCCGACCAGCAGCACCAGCTTCTCGCCCTTGACGCGCGCGGCATCCAGCGCCATGCGCAGCAGCATGCGGCCGATGCCCTTGTTCTTATGCGCCGGAAGGACTGCCAATGGCCCCAGAAGGTGCGCATCCCGCGTGCCGATACGCACCGGCGTCAGCTGCACGGATGCGATCACCTCGCCGTCGCTCAGCGCGACAAAACTCAGCTCCGCGTCATGCGCGACCCCCTCACGCACGCGAAAGGCAGAACGGGTGAACCGCCCGGGGCCGAAGGCGTCGGCTTGAATGGCGAGAATGGCGGTGGCGTCGTCCGGGGATTCGCTCCGGAACTGGCAGGGAAGGTTCGACATGTCAGAAAGTGATCCAATAAAACGGGCAGACTGCGGGGCGGACAGGCACCGCCGGTCGCCCAACTGGGATCACTCGGCAGCGCGCGTCACGCACACGCGGGCACGGTCGTGGAATCCGGTTCCACGTCGCTCGCTTCGTCGTCGCCGGTCGAAGACCAACATGCCCCTGCCCCTCATCCGCGGGATGTGCGCCCACGGCTCCAGATTGCCGAAGTCTGGCCGATAGCATATGCCCGCCAGCACGTCCAGAAGATCCGTGCCGCGTGCCGATGACACAGAACCCGCATCGCATCCCGGCCAACCCCGCCACCATCGCCGTCCACCTGTGATCAACACTGTGTTCACGGCGCTTGATCGGCGTCCCGTCATGGTTACCTATCGTGCATACGATTGATCGGCAGAAGCAAAGACGTGAGGAAGTTGCATGGGTCTCCTGGTGGACGGCGAATGGAAAGACCAGTGGTATGATACGAAGTCGACCGGCGGAAAATTCGTCCGTCAGGACTCGCGGTTTCGCAACTGGGTAACGGCGGACGGCTCGGCCGGTCCAACCGGCGAAGGCGGTTTTGCGGCGGAACCGGGACGCTATCATCTCTACGTGGCGCTGGCCTGCCCCTGGGCCCACCGGACCCTGATCGTCCGCAAGCTCAAGGCGCTGGGGAGCCTCATCCCGGTCAGCGTCGTCGATCCGCTGATGCTGGACAACGGCTGGACGTTTTCCGAGCCGGACCCGGTCACCGGCGCCACGAAACTGTGGCAGGTCTACACGACGGCAGATGCCAACTACTCCGGCCGCGTCACGGTGCCGGTACTGTGGGACAAGAGGCGCAAGACCATCGTCAGCAACGAAAGCGCCGACATCATCCGGATGTTCAACGAGGCCTTCGACGGTCTCGACGGCGTCGACGCGACCCTGGACCTCTATCCCGAAAGCCTTCGCACGGCGATCGACGCCATCAATGAGACCGTCTATTCGAAGATCAACAACGGCGTCTACAAGACCGGCTTCGCCACGACGCAGGACGCCTACGAGAGCGCCTTCACCGAGTTGTTTGCCGCCCTCGACGATATCGAGACGCTGCTCGGCGGACAACGCTATCTCGCAGGACACGATCGTACGGAAGCCGATTGGCGGCTGTTCACCACGCTGGTGCGTTTCGACGCCGTCTACGTCGGCCACTTCAAGTGCAACATGCGGCGCATCCGCGACTATCCGAACCTGTCGAACTATCTGCGCGAACTCTACCAGGTTCCCGGTGTCGCCGGGACGGTGAACATGGATCATATCAAGCGGCACTACTACCAAAGCCTCACGACCATCAATCCGACGGGCATCGTACCGCTTGGTCCGGAACTTGATTTTCTCGCACCGCACGACCGCGACCGGCTGGCGGCCTGAACCGCGGGCCGCCCTGCCCCGCCCCGATAGAGAATCCGGGCAATGTTCCGCGGGGCGGCCGCACCATCGAAATCGCATCATGACCCAGAGAGACCCCACGCCGTACCGGCGGAAAATACTGCGTCAATTTAATAAAAATTAAGGTAAATTTTCACGTAATTCGAATATTTACGTATTATTTCGAATTTTTGCTTAGTTAAATACCTCAGGCGCCAAACAAATACCCGACGACAGGACTCTAGACCGGCGCTTTGGGGAGGTATCGATGAACATCGCTACAGCAATCAATGCACCTATCTATGATGAAGACGACGAAGCGGTCCTTCAGGATGCAATCGCATCGGATCTGCACCAGGTGCGGCCGACTTCCGTCGCGCGCAACAATCCGTTCCACCAGGACGCGCTGCGGCGTCTGGAGAACGAATTCTCGCAGCCCGTCATGAAGTTTGAAACAACATATCCCAGCTACGCCTTCGCGCCACTCGTCAGCCTGGCGATCGCGGTGGCTTCCCGACTGACCGGGCGCGGCTCCGCGGACAGGACCTCGTAGGCCCGAAAATCCCTACCAGATCTCGTTGCGCGGCACATCGTCGAGAACTTCGGCGATGCGCCGCCGCGTCGCTGCCGTCGTGCTTTCAGGCAGCTCCGCAGGGTCGAAGAAGCCGACCTCTACGATTTCCAGTGCCGGCATTTTCGGCGGCGCGGGCTGCTCCCAGTCGCGAACGATATAAAGCGCGACATGATTTCGCCGGGAATGACGCACATTCAGATACAGCCCGAAGAGCTCCATCGCGCCATGCGCATGGATGTTTCCCTCCTCGCGCAGCTCGCGCGCGGCGGCCTGTGCCATGGTCTCACCGACGTCGACACCACCACCGGGAAGATACCAGCCGGGCACGTAGCTGTGGCGCACGAGAAAGATCCGGCCCTGATCATCAAAGACCATGGTGCGGACGCCCAGGGTCATCGGCCGCGACATGAGACTGACGATCGCGATGGCCTTCTTTGTCAGCGGCTTGAGGGCCGTTCGAAGCGCTTCCAGCATCCATAACTCCCCGAGCGTCGCCGCGTGGCGATCCGTGGCCCACAAGGCGCTTTCCAGTGCGGCATTTCAATCGTGTCCAATTGATGAAGATTTTTCACTTTTGCCATGCAGGAACCGCATGACCGCCCTGCACAACTGTCTGTTTCATATTCCGGCGATAAGCATAAATAAGCGGCAGACAATGCACGTTTTTTAGACAGACAGTCGACAACGACTCCGGCCGGTTCACCGGCCCCCAGTTCTCAGGAATACCGCCATGTTCGCTCGTATCTTCACGCGCCGCCGCGCCCGTCGCTTCCATTGGGCACCCGCCGTCAACACCGCAAACCCGCATCTGGCCACCGCCTTGTCCACAATGCCGGTGACCTGAACGCCGTTGCGGATCCGATGGCCCTTGACGCATCCGCGCATCGGGAGATGATGCGCGGGTCATGTTCACGCTTGCCCATCTTTCAGATCCGCACCTCGGCCCCCTGCCGGAACCGACCATCCGGGAACTGGTTTCCAAGCGGGTGCTCGGTTACATCAACTGGCAGAGCAATCGCGCCGGGAGTTTCACCAGCGAGCATCTGGACGGGATCGTCGCTGATCTGACGGTCCGCGCTCCCGATCACATCGCCATCACCGGCGATCTGGTGAACATCGCCATCGAGGCCGAACTCGATCCCGCGCGGCGCTGGCTCGACGGGCTGGGCGATCCCGAGAACATTTCCCTCGTCCTGGGCAATCACGATGCCTATGTGCCCGGGGCGTTGCGCAAGGCATGCGACGCCTGGGCGCCCTACCTGACCGGCGACGGCGCGTTGCATCCCGGCCCCTTCCCCTACCTGCGGCGGCGCGACGATGTCGCGATCATCGGCGTCTCCAGCGCCGTGGCGACCGGTCCCTTCATGGCAACCGGTCATGTCGGCTCCGGCCAGGCCAAGCGGCTGGCCGACACCCTGGCCCGCGCCGGCCGGGACAACGCGTTCCGGGTGGTGATGATCCATCATCCGCCGATTCGCGGCGCGACCCACTGGCACAAGCGGCTGATCGGCGCCTCGCGCGTCCGCGCGGCCGTGCGCGAGGCCGGCGCCGAGCTCGTGCTGCATGGACACACCCACGTCGACAGTCTCAACTGGATTGCCGGACCCGATGGCCCGGTGCCGGTGGTCGGCGTCCCCTCGGCATCCCACGCCCCCGGAACGCTGCACCCCGGCGCCCGATACAACCTGTTCACGATCGAGCGCGCGCAATCCAATCAGGGCAAATGGCGCTGCCACATGCTCGAACGCGGCTTCACCACGCCCGGACAGGGAATTTCAGACATTCGTGAAAAGCTGCTGATGCCGGCGTGACGCCCGGACAGACTGCCGCATCGCGCGACATCCGGCAGGTTCAGCCGAGCGGGTTGAAAAACCACGCGTAGGCGATCAGCCCGCCGATGCCCAGAGCCAGCCCGACAAAAAAAGTGCCGATTGCCGTCCAATAGGTGCCGGCCGGCAGTGCCCGTTCCGCCTCGGCGGATTCCGCCTTCTTTCGCTCTTCCGCCTCGGCCATCGCCTTTTCGGCATCCTGGCCAAGTCGCTTGAGCAGCCAGTCGGACTCAAGCGCACGCTCGCGTTCGATAATGCGCTCGGCGATGTATTCCGTGATGCAGTCCGCAACCGGGCCCGCTTCATCGGTCTCCAGAATCACCGTGCGACCGAGCCGCGTATCCTTGATGAAGCGATAGGTCCGCCGGTCGCGTCCCATCACGACGTGGCTGGTAAGATCAACCCACAGGCGCGGAGGATTGCCCGGCACGACCTGCAGTGCGAACTGCTCGTCGTCATCGGGAATTTCCTTGATGACCTCGGAGAGCTCCTCGAGCAGAATCTCCAGCCGCGCCTTCTCGGTTTCCTGAAGCTCGACAATCACATCCGTCCGCTCGGCGGATGCCACGCGAACCTTTCGCATGGCCTCTCGCAAGGAGCGCACCCTGGAATGCGGCACAACGTTGTCGATATTCTCGCTCATCGTCGAGATCCCTCGAACCGGGTAGACGACCGATCGCGCGCGCCGCGCACCCTTTCAGGCATAGAGGCGCCGGAATCGGTTGCGGCACGTTAACGAACTCTTAAGTACCACACCGAAGCCCGAAATTCAGCCCTTCGCCCTCTTGAACGCCTGATGTTCACCGGTAATCTTCCGTTCATGGTAAACGCCATCGAGGACACAGCATGACCGATCTTCCGCCCAGCGCCCGGCGCGTCAGCGACGCCGCCGCGGCCTCCGGCCTCGCCATCGCGATCATCGAAATGCCCGGATCCACGCGCACCGCGCAGGACGCCGCCGACGCCTGCGGCTGCCAAGTCGGCCAGATCGTCAAGTCGCTGGTGTTTCAGGGCGCCCAGAGCGACAGGCCGATCCTGCTGCTGGTCTCCGGCAGCAACCGGGTCGACGAAACGGCGGTCGCGGAACACATCGGAGAGCCGCTCCGCAGGCCTGATGCTGACTATGTGCGCCAAACCACCGGGTTTGCCATCGGCGGCGTGCCGCCCTTCGCACACGCCTCGGCGATGGATGTCTACATGGACCGGGATCTCTTCGATCATGCCGAAATCTGGGCCGCTGCCGGGACCCCGCGCTGCGTCTTCAGTACCAATCCGAAGGCGCTGTGCGACGCCGTGGGCGCCGCGGTGATCGACGTAACCTGAGGCTCCTGGGGAGAACCACGTGACAACCGCCGCAAGGCACGTGCTTTCGCATAGCATCCCGAGCGGCACCTCGGCCCCGCAACCGGAGCAGCATCGATGAAGATCGACGGAACACACATGCGCACCATCTGGACCAACCCGGACGGCTGGTCGGTGGAGATCATCGATCAGACGCGGTTGCCGCACGTCTTTGCGACGGTGACGCTGCGCACCATGGCGGACGCCGCCCATGCGATCAGCGCCATGCTGGTGCGCGGCGCGCCGCTGATCGGCGCCACCGCGGCCTACGGCATGTGCCTGCAACTGCGCGAGGACGACAGCGACGAAGCCATCGATGCGGCCTACGAGACATTGCACGCGACTCGGCCGACGGCGATCAATCTGAAATGGGCGCTTGACGAAATGCGCGCCGCCCTGCGCAACGTGCCGCGGGGCGAACGCACCGCACGCGCCTATGAGCGCGCCGCGGAGATCTGCGACGACGACGTGGAGATCTGCGCCGCCATCGGCCGCAATGGCCTCGCGATCATCCGCGACATCGCCGCACGCAAGGCGCCCGGAGAACCGGTCAACGTGCTCACCCATTGCAATGCCGGCTGGCTCGCAACCGTTGACTGGGGGACGGCGACCGCGCCGATCTACATGGCGCATGACGAGGGCATCAAGGTGCACGTGTGGGTCGACGAGACCCGGCCGCGCAACCAGGGCGCCGCTCTGACCGCGTTCGAGCTCGGCCATCACGGCGTGCCGCACACGGTGATCCCCGACAACTCCGGCGGGCACCTGATGCAGCATGGTGAGGTCGACATGGTCATCGTCGGCACAGACCGCACGACGGCGACCGGCGACGTGTGCAACAAGATCGGAACCTACCTCAAGGCGCTCGCC
>JBFHII010000130.1:0-7074 GCA_041596535.1 Breoghania sp.
GGATTCTCCGCATGCACGTCGGGCAACATGACGCGCAGCTTGGGAATCAGCATGAGTTCGGGTTCGCCGCCGACGACGACATTGGCGCCCAGCCATTGCGACAGGACACCGGCGATCCGGTCGCGGGCGATGTCGGTGGAGACGAGCAGCGGCGCTGCGGCGAAGAACGCCACCGCGGCGAGCGCAACAATACCTGTGGCGATAAGCCAGCGTTTCATCGATGCTCCAGAAACAATACGACGTCCGACCACGACCATCACGCGGGATTAAGCACTCCGCGACGCTCTCGCAAGAGTCTTGTTGATGCGTCGCCCGTCTGCGAAGCCGGCGCAGGGTCAGGATACGTCCAGCCCGGCCCCTGGATACTCAGCGGCAACCATACGGGAAAAGACGAAAATCCGAAATGGCAGCCGAACAACCATCCTCGACGTCATCGTCTGGCCAAGCGCTCCCGGACCGCGCGCGATATGCCTGTGCGACGTGGCGTTCGGACGCGGGGATTGTCGCAGCCGACATGCCCGGGATTGCGGATGCCGGGCCTGACATACACGCGCGGTGGCGTTGGCGAACCGATGGGAGGCGTGCGTTGCGGGGGCGGGAATTTCGATGGTCGGCCGTGCGAGCGGGACGGAGCGCTTGACGGCAGGGGCTGCGTGCGCTCAATTGCCGCCGACTTGCCAAGAAGTCTTCTGGGAGATGAGAATGAACAAGATATATCCGGACGCGGCCGCCGCGCTAGCAGGATTGGCGTTTGATGGCATGACCGTCATGGCCGGTGGCTTCGGTCTCTGCGGCTTGCCGGAAAACCTGATCGTCGCGTTGCGCGAGAGCGGCGTGAAGGATATCACGGCCGTTTCCAACAACGCTGGCGTTGATGACTTCGGGCTCGGGCTGTTGCTTCAGACGCGGCAGATCAAGAAGATGGTGTCATCCTATGTCGGCGAGAACGCCACCTTCGAGAAGCAGTATCTGAACGGCGAGCTGGAGCTTGAGTTCAATCCGCAGGGCACCCTGGCGGAGCGGATCCGCGCGGGCGGGGCAGGTATCCCGGGCTTCTACACCAAGACCGGCGTCGGCACGCTGATCGCCGAGGGCAAGGACCACAAGGAGTTTAACGGCGAGACCTATATCCTGGAAACAGGCCTTGTCGCTGATCTGTCCCTCGTCAAGGCCTGGAAGGCCGACCGCGAAGGCAATCTCATCTACCGGAAGACCGCGCGCAACTTCAACCCGATGATGGCGACCGCCGGCAAGGTGACTGTTGTCGAGGTCGAGGAGTTGGTGGAAACCGGCAGCTTCGATCCCGATCATATTCACACGCAAGGCATTTTCGTGGACCGCATCATTGTCGGGACCCATGAAAAGCGTATCGAAAAGCGCACCACACGCGCCGCCTGAACGAGTTGAGGAGAATCAAGATGGGCTGGACACGTGACCAGATGGCCGAGCGCGCTGCGCAGGAGCTGCAGGACGGCTTTTACGTCAATCTCGGAATCGGCATTCCGACGTTGGTATCGAACTACATTCCCGATGGCGTGCATGTAACGCTTCAATCCGAGAACGGCATGCTCGGCATGGGCCCCTTTCCGACCGAGGACGAGATCGACGCCGATCTGATCAATGCCGGCAAGCAGACAATCACGGAACTGCCGCAGACGAGCTATTTCTCGTCCGCCGACAGCTTCGCGATGGTGCGCGGCGGTCACATCGACCTGTCGATCCTGGGGGCGATGGAAGTCTCCGAAAAGGGCGATCTCGCCAACTGGATGATCCCCGGCAAGATGGTCAAGGGCATGGGCGGTGCCATGGATCTCGTCGCCGGCGTCAAGCGGGTGGTGGTGATCATGGATCACACGTCGAAGGCAGGCGATTCGAAGCTTCTCAAGGAATGCTCCCTGCCGCTCACCGGCGTTGCATGCGTGAACCGGATCATCACCAATCTGGGTGTCTTCGATGTCACCGAGGACGGCTTGAAGGTTGTCGACCTCGCGCCGGACGTGACCATCGATGACGTCAAGGCGTCGACGGAAGCCAAGATTTCCTGAACTGCCGGCCCGGACTGTCGGATTGCTGCGGTCCGCCCGAAAGGGCGGGCCGCTTTTCGTTACTCGGCAGCGCGTTGTTTCTGCGGCTCGATTTCCGGAAAGTCCTCGGTTGTCAGGGTTTCCTTTTCCAGTAGCAGCGCCGCGCCCGAGTCCAGTGTGGCGCGGTGACCCTTGAGGATGCCAATGGCGTCGGCGAAGGCCTGCTCGACGCGCCCGCGCACCGCCAGGTCGATCTCCCGCGCCGTGTCCTCGGAAATCTCCCTCTGCTCCGCGATCGGCTGGCCGTAGGCGCTATGCCGCGGTGCGGAGTAGACCCGGTTGCCCAGCTCCGCATCCATGCCGTAGCGGGCAACCATCTCGCGCGCCACCTCGGTCGCCTGCTGCAGGTCGTCCGCCGCCCCCGTCGAGATTTCGCCGATGGCGATGGTTTCGGCGGCGCGACCGCCCATCAGCACCCTGAGACGGTTTTCCAGATCGGTGACGGTCAGCAGGAACCGGTCTTCGGTCGGCCGCTGCATGGTGTAGCCCAGCGCGCCGATACCGCGCGGGATGATCGACACCTTGTGCACAGGATCGACGCCCTCGAGATTGGCGGCGACGAGCGCATGGCCCATCTCGTGATAGGCGACGGTGCGCCGTTCGCGGTCCGAGAGCACGCGGCTCTTCTTCTCGATGCCCGCGACCACGCGTTCCACCGCCTGGGTAAAATCATCGCCCGTCACCGCGCTGCCGCCGCGCCGCGTGGCCAGCAGCGCCGCCTCGTTGACCAGGTTGGCGAGATCCGCACCCGAGAAGCCGGCGGTGAGCTGCGCCACCTTGTCCAGGTCGAGATCGGCCGCGGCCTTCACCTTGCGGATGTGGACGTCGAGGATCTGGCGGCGGCCGGTCCTGTCGGGCCGGTCGACCAGCACCTGGCGGTCGAAGCGGCCGGCGCGCAGCAGCGCGGGATCGAGGATCTCCGGCCGGTTGGTGGCGGCCAGCAGAATGATCCCGGAGGAGGGATCGAAGCCGTCGAGCTCGGACAGCAGCTGGTTGAGCGTCTGTTCCTTTTCGTCGCTGCCGCCCATGGACACGGCGGAGCGGGCGCGACCGAGCGCATCCAGCTCGTCGATGAAGATGATCGCCGGCGCCTGCTTGCGCGCCTGGTCGAACAGGTCCCGGACACGGGCGGCGCCGACGCCGACAAACATCTCGACGAATTCCGATCCCGATATGGAGAAGAACGGCACGCCCGCCTCGCCGGCCACGGCACGCGCCAGGAGCGTCTTGCCGGTGCCCGGCGGCCCGACGAGCAGGATGCCCTTGGGAACGCGGGCGCCCAGCCGGCCATAGTCCTCCTGGTTGCGCAGGAAGGCGACGACCTCCTGGAGCTCGCGCTTGGCCTCGTCGACCCCGGCGACATCCTTGAAGGTCACCTCGATATCGGTCTCGACGAACACCTTGGCCTTGGACTTTCCGACGGTCATGAGACCGCCAAGACCCTGTTTCTCCGCGAAGCGGCGGAACACGAAGATCCAGAGACCGAAGATCAGCGCCACCGGCACGATCCACGACAGCAGATCGCGCAGCAAGGTGGACTCGACGGCGCCGCGGTAGGTGACCCCGTATTGGGTCAGCAACTCCGCCAGATCCTTGTCGACCCGGGTGGTGACGAAATATGGATGCTCGGCCTGTGCCGCATCGGTGAAGGAGCCCTCGATGGTGTTCTCCTTGACCGTGATATCGCTGATCTTGCCCTGCGCAAGCAGTTCCTCGAAGCGCGAATAGGGGATCTGCTCGATGGTGGTGTTGGCGATCCACCAGCTCTGGAACGTGAACAGCAGCATCAGCGCCGCGAAGGCGTACCAGAGATTGAACTGGGTCTGTTTCGGCGTCATCGGCGGTCTATCCTCGTCCGGGCCGCTTGCGGCGGGGCGGTCTCCCGTCCGTCCTGTCGGCCGATAAGCGGCACTGTGCCGGCCCGGCGGAGCAGGGGCATTGATTTTTGTCAGGATGGATCGCGATGGCAAGCGGCGCGCGCGTCAGGTGCTGCTGCGGCTCGACGGTTTCGTGCGGTAGGTGGAGGCGCTGGTGCTGGCCAGCAGGATGACCGGGATCAGCCCGACGAGCACGATCGCCAGCGCGGGCAGGGCCGCATCCTCGAAGACCTCGTGCGAGGCCGCGGTGTAGACCGTCGTCGACAGGGTCTCGAAGTTGAACGGCCTGAGCAGAATCGTCGCCGGCAGTTCCTTCATGCAGTCAACGAACACCAGCAGCGCGGCGGACAGCAGCACCGGCTTGATAATCGGCAGGTTGACCTCGGTCAGCGTGCGCAGCGGCGTGCGTCCCAGCGTGCGCGCGACCATGTCCAGATGGGGACTGATCTTGCCGAAGCCGGACTCGATCGAGCCGAAGGATACCGCGAGAAAGCGTGCCACGTAAGCATAGACGAGGGCGGCGCCCGATCCCGTCAGCACGAGTCCCGTGGCGATGCCGAATGCCTGGCGCGACAGCCCGTCGATCATGTTGTCGAAGGCGGCGAGCGGGATCAGGATGCCGACCGCCAGGATGGTGCCCGGCACGGCATAGCCAATGGAGGCCAGCCGGGCGGCGGTACGCAACAGCGGCGTCGGGCGGACGCGCTGCGCATAGGCAATCAGCACGCCGACCGTCACGGTGGCAATCGCCGCGATGCCGGCCAGCACCAGGCTGTTGGTCGCCGCCGAGAGAAAGGCGGGCGACAGCAGCTGCTCCAGGCGGCGGCTGGCGAAATCCGCCAGCAGCAAAGCCGGGAACACGAAGCCGAGCAGCACCGGCAGCGCGCAGGCAACGATGGCGAGTGCCGCGAGTGGCGGGCTGAGCCGGTACCCGGGAAGCGGCCGGTAGCGGCTGGAGGTCAGGTGGAAGCGCTGGTTCCGGCGGGCGTAGCGCTCGGCCCACAGCAGGGCGAAGACCACCACCAGCATGGCGCAGGCCATCTGCGCGGCGCCCGGCAGGCTGCCGCGGTTAAGCCAGGTGTCGTAGACGGAGAAGGTCAGCGTCTGGACGCCGAAGAATTCCACCGCGCCGATGTCGTTGAGGGTTTCCATCAGCGCCAGCGAGACACCCACGGCAATCGCCGGACGCGCCAGCGGCAGCGCCACGCGGAAGAACAGTCGCAGCGGTCCCGCGCCGAGGGTCCGCGACACGTCGAGAATGCAGGAGGACTGCATCATAAAGGTCGCGCGCGTTGTCAGGTAGACGTAGGGGTACAGCACGAGCGCCATGACGATCGCCGCGCCGCCGAGCGAACGTACCTCGGGGAACCAGTAGTCCCGCGACGTGTGAAAGCCGAACAGCGCGCGCACCGCGCTCTGCACCGGCCCGGTGTAGTCGAGGATCTCGACATAGGCGTAGGCGACGATGTAGGTCGGCACGCTCAGCGGCACCAGCAGGGCCCAGTCGAACAGCCGGCGGCCGGGAAACCGGCACATGGTCACGAGCCACGCCGTGCCGACGCCGATG
The DNA here is from genome assembly GCA_041596535.1 of Breoghania sp. Taxonomy (GTDB): domain Bacteria; phylum Pseudomonadota; class Alphaproteobacteria; order Rhizobiales; family Stappiaceae; genus Breoghania. The sequence continues at coordinate 5,529 of JBFHII010000130.1, forward strand.
CTGGTGGTGAGGATGCCCACGCCGAGCATCAGCAGCGCGGTGGTCGCGACCGAGCGCGGCAGTACGGTGGAGATCAGATGCGGCCAGATGTCGCCTGCCGGGCGCATCGCCAGGATGACCAGGGTGATGATCGGCGCGAGCACCAGCGCCGTGATCAAGCCGACCGCAATCAGCCATCCATAGTCGCCGCGCGCCCTGGCACGGTTCGCGGCGGCTTTCGGCGTTTCATCCGGGGAGGCTGTTGCGAGCGTCATCTGGTTCCGGCGGTGATATGAAGACGCCGCGCTTGTTTGAAAAAGCGCGGCGTCGAAGGTTTACACGCTATATCGCGAAACGGGCGGCGGCGTAAACGCCGATCCGCCCGGCCGCATGCGGGTCAGCTTGACGGGCCGTCGTTGAAGCCGACCTTGTCGACCAGCTCGCTGGCTTCCTTGCGGTGCTTTGCGATCTCGATGAGCGGCATGGTGTCGGCCTTCAGCGTACCCCAGGAGGCGACCAGCTCGCTCGCCGGCACGTCCGGCTTCACCGGATACTCGAAGTTGACCTCGGCGTAGATGTGCTGGGCCTCGTCGGACGACAGGAATTCCATCAGCTTGATGGCGTTTTCCTTGTTGGGCGCGTGCCTGGTCAGCATCATCCCGGAAATGTTCACGTGGGTGCCGCGGTCGGCGGCATCGGGGAACAGGATCCGGACGGATGCAGCCCAGTCCTTCTGCTCGGGCTCTTTGTCTTCCGTCAGCATCTTGCCCATGTAGTAGGTGTTTCCGAGCGCGATGTCGCATTCGCCGGCGAAGATTGCCTTGACCTGAGCGCGGTCGTTGCCGGTCGGCTTGCGGGCCAGGTTTTCCTTCACCGCGGCGAGCCACTCCTCGGTCTTCTCCGCGCCTTCGTGCGCGATGATCGAGGCGATCAGGCCGATGGTGTAATCATGCTGGCCGGAGCGCGTGCAGATGCGGCCCTTCCACTTCGGATCGGCCAGTTCGGCATAGGTGATGCTGTCCTGGGCCACGCGATCCTTCGACGCGTAGATCACCCGCGCGCGGGTCGTCAGGCCGAACCAGTTGCCTTCCGGGTCGCGATACTGGGCGGGGATGTTGGCGTTGATCACCGGATTGTCCAGCGGCTGGGTGATGCCGAGATCCTTGGCGCCATCGACGCGGCCGATATCGACGCTGAGCAGCAGGTCGGCCGGCGAATTGTCGCCTTCCGCCTTGATGCGCTCGCCGAGCCCCTTGGAGGCATAGACGATGTTGGCCGTGATGCCGGTTTCCTTGGTGAAGGCGTCGAGCAGCGGCTCGATCAGATAGGGCTGGCGGTAGGAGTAGATATTGACCTCGCCATCGGCCAGCGCGGGGCTGGCGGAGGCGGTGCACAGGGCCGCGAGAGCGGCAAGGCCCGCGCGCGCAGAAAGGGATCGGGATGTGGCGCGGCGCGCCAGGCTCGGCTTGATCGTCATTCGTTCCTCCATCGGGCAGAGTTCAAGGTTCTGCCGTTGGGTTGGTTTTCTTGAATGTAACCATCATAATATCGCGCGCCGACCTGCCAA
>JBFHII010000131.1:0-7068 GCA_041596535.1 Breoghania sp.
TCACCACCTGGGTGCAGGGCGTGCTCGAGCTCGGCCTGCAGGACGAGGAGTCTCGCGAGCACTACGGGGCGATCATCCGGCAGTTCTTCCTCGAGCAGATCGAGCACCGCCGCGAGCACCCCGGCGACGACCTGATCTCGTTCCTCGTGCACGCCGTGCAGCCGCACCAGCCGCTGACGCGGGATGTCGGCATCCCGAAGGAACTGGGCGGTGAGGCCGGATTTGCCGATGCCCGGTTCGCCGGTCAGGGTGACGATCGACATCTGCCCCGTCTCGCATGTCCGCTTCCACGCGGCGCGCAGGGTTTCGAGCTCCCGGTCGCGGCCGATGACGCTCGAGGACGGCGCGAACCGCTGGCGTTCGGCGGCCGCGTCCTGGCCAAGGATATGAAACAGCTCGATGGGCGTTTCCAGACCCTTGCCGCATTGCATGCCGAGGGACTTCATCCGGAACCCGGGCTTGATCAGCCCGGCGGTGACCGCGCTGACGACAACGGTGTTCGGCGGTGCGCAGGATTCCACGAAGGCCGCGATGTTGGGTGTTTCGCCGACGATCGAGTGTTCTTCGCGCGTGCGTCCCGATCCCATCTGGCCGATGACGACGATGCCGGTGTGCAGTCCGATGCGCAGGGCGAGGGATACATCGTAGGCGCGCAACTCGCCGTGGTTCAGCCCGTCAATGCGCCGCAGGATTTCAAGCCCGGCGAGGGCTGCGCGGCGAGGCGCGTCTTCCAGCGCGGTAGGATAACCGAAATAGGCGAGGATGCCGTCACCCATGTAGCGTGCGACCAGCCCGCCAGCGGCCTCGATGACGGTGGCGGCTTCCGTCTGGAAGGCGCGCAGTACCTCACGCAGGTCTTCAGGGTCGATTTCGGTGGAGAGGCGCGTCGAGCCGACCACATCGCAGAACATCACGGTGAGCTGGCGGCGTTCCCCGTCATGCGTCAATCCGTGAGCGAGCAGGCCCGGCGCCGGCTGTTCGCTCGCCTGATCCGCCTGCCGGACGCCGCATTGCGGGCAAAATCGCGCCTTGGGTGGGAGGTCCGCTCCACAGGACGGGCATGACCGCGCATCTTTCGCCCCGCATTCGGGGCAAAACTGTGCTCCCTCGGGCAAGACCGCGCCACACGCGCCGCATTGGCGGTCATGCTTCCCCATCGACGTCCCCGTTCGAACTCAGTGCCAGAGGCGGAAAGCCTAGCACTTACCGCAAGGGACGAAAAGCGAAGCATGGCGCATGCGGGAGCGCATATACCAGAAACAATTGCCGAATTTCTGACTGGCGTCTCGTTCGCGGCAACCTCAAACCGGGAGCCGTGGCGGCTCTAACGACGCGTCGCGAACCAGACGGCACCCTTCCACAACGGCTTGTCGAGCAGACCATGGTTGACGTCTGCATAGGCGACCTGTTCCTGCGGATCTTCGCAGATCAGCCGCCACACCTTGCCGTCTCCGTACTCCACACCGACCGTCCTCCCGTTCTCGGTCTCATATTCCGTCCAGGCAACGGTGTGCGGGAAGGCGAAATACGTCTTGCTGCAATAGGTGACCTTCACCATGCCCCGCTTCTTCGCGCTGTAGATCTGCTGGCTCTCGACGAAATCACCGAAATCGTCGCGCGAAATGATGTGCACCTCGCCGGCGAATGCCGGTGTCGCCATCAGCAGCAGCGCCCCGATCGTGAAAGCAAGTTTCTGCATGGTCATGACTCCACTCACGATGCAACGGTCCGATGAAAACGACCTGATGCCGCAATGAAATTGCACCGTGTTGTGTGCCGAATACACGACCGCGGATTTCTATCGGTATAAATTACGAGAGCGAACTTGATAAAAATTTTAGTGAGTATTGCGCCGCGGCCATCCTGACCTCATGACGTCCGAGATCGCCGAATTTCTGCACCGCGTGCACCGTCGGCGCGTGGCGTCGCGCGACTGCAAAATGGACGAGCCCCACCGGCTTGTCGCTGGAGCCGCCGCCGGGGCCGGCAATTCCGGTTATCGACACGGCAGCGTCCGCGCGCGACTTTTCAAGCGCGCCTTCCGCCATTGCGCGTGCCACGGGCTCGCTGACCGCCCCGTGCTCTGCGATCAGCGAGGCGGGCACACCGAGCATGGCCGACTTGGCCTCATTCGAATACGTCACGAAGCCGCAATCGAGAACCGCGGACGCTCCTGCAACGTCGGTGATCGCTGCGGCAACCATGCCGCCCGTGCAGGATTCCGCGGTCGCCACGAGCAGGCCGAGGCTGGCGGCCTTGACCACCAGCTCTCCGGCAAGGGCTTCCAATGAGGTACCGTCCATATCGTTCGCTGTCATGCTCCGCTCCATTGATCGAACGCATGTGTCTGTTCGTTGCGCGCCGTTGTTTCCAACGCCTTAGGTATCTGGGGCGAAGGGCAGGCGAATGGTTGCCGTGGCCATTGCCGCGATGCCCTCGCGGCGTCCCGTGAAGCCGAGGCTTTCCGAGGTCGTGGCCTTGACGGCGATGCGCTGCACCGGCAATCCGCAAATCTCTGCGATCCGGGAGCGCATGGCGCCGCGATGCGGACCAATCTTCGGCTCTTCGCAAATGATTGTCAGGTCGATATGGGCGATCCGTCCGCCGCGCTCGGCCACAAGACCGACGGCATGCTTGAGAAATATATCGGATTCGGCGGCCTTCCACTGGGGATCGGATGGCGGGAAGTGCGAACCGATATCGCCATCCGCAAGCGCGCCCAACAGCGCATCGGTGATCGCATGCAGGGCCACATCCGCATCTGAATGCCCCTTCAGCTGCCTGTCGTGATCGATGTGAATGCCGCCGAGCACAACACCGTCTCCCGCCTCGAACGCGTGCACGTCGTAGCCGCTTCCAACGCGGACGTCCGCAAGGGCGGCCCAGTTCTGCAAGTTCAGTCGGTGATCTGCACTCACGAGATCGCTCCGTGTCGTAATCTTGATATTCGCCACGCCTCCGGCCACCACGGTGATCGCGTGCCCGGCCCATTCCGCCACGGCGGCGTCATCGGTAAACGCCGTCGCGCAAGACGCCACCGCCTGGCGGTGTGCGTCGAGAATCACCTCGAATTCGAATCCCTGTGGCGTTTGCGCCGCCCAGAGAGCGTCACGAGATAGGGTGTCCGTCACGCAGCCGGTGTCGTCAGTCCGCTTCATCGTGTCCGTGCAGGGAAGGGCAGCCAGCACGGCTGGCTTGCCTGATACCAGCGCATCGGCGACCCGTCCGATGGTCGGCTCGTCGATGAAGGGGCGGGCGCCATCGTGGATCAATACGAAGGCCGGCGGTGCGTCCGCCAGGCTCTCCAGTCCCAGCCGCACCGACGCCTGGCGCGTGGCGCCGCCTGCCACCGGGAGCATTATCTTGTTTCGCGCCTTGATATCGCCTATTGCGGCGTCATAAAGCGCACGATCGTCGGGGTGTATCACGGTGACGATCCTGTCTATACGGGGGCTCGCGGCCAGCGCATCGAGCGTATGCGCCAGAACGGGGCGGCCGCCGATTGGCAAATATTGCTTTGGACCGGCATCCCCTTGGGCGGCCGTACGGGACCCGCGTCCGGCCGCGACAACGATTGCGACGGTGCCTCCGCCGCGCGGCACGGTATTTGCGTTATTTGGCATGGGCTTCCGGATCGGCGTTCGTGAATGGGCGTTGTGTTGCAGCAATGGCACCGGGAAACAACCGGCTCGATAAAAAGTCAATCATGGGCTTGCCGAATGCCGATAGTTGTCTAATATGTGTGCAATCATGAATGATGCTCATAAAATAAGCAAAGATACGGTGTCCATTGCCCAGTCAAAAGGCTTGGCAATCGGCGGCCTGCGCACCGAGAACCGCGTGCTGCTCGCCCCGATGTCGGGCGTGACGGATCTGCCATTCCGTCGAATCGCGGCGCGTTTCGGCGCGGGGCTGGTTGTGTCCGAAATGGTGGCTAGCGAGGCATTGGTCGGCGGCGACCCGGAAACGACCCTGCGCATGGAAGGCGCGGGTGTGCGTCCGCATGTGGTGCAGCTTGCCGGTCGCGAGGCGCGCTGGATGGGCGAGGGCGCACGGCGTGCCGAGGCTGCCGGTGCGGATATGATCGACATCAACATGGGCTGTCCCTCCAAGCGGGTGACCACAGGCTACTCCGGATCGGCCCTGATGCGCGACCTTGATCACGCGATGACGCTGATCGATGCGACCGTCGGCGCCACGCGATTGCCGGTCACCGTGAAGATGCGGCTTGGCTGGGACGAACGCAGCATCAATGCGCCGGAACTCGCGCGCCGGGCGCAGGACGCGGGTGTCCAGATGATCACGGTGCATGGCCGCACCCGGTGCCAGTTTTACAAGGGCGAGGCCAATTGGCCGGCCATCCGGGCCGTCAGTGAGGCGGTCTCCATTCCGGTGATCGCCAACGGCGATTGCCTGGGGGCTCGGGATGCGGAGCAAATGCTTGCGCAGTCGGGCGCTGACGGCGTGATGATCGGCCGGGGTGCCTATGGCCGTCCCTGGATCCTCGGCACGGTCGCCGACAGCCTGAACGGCCAGCCGGAGCGGGAAGCGCCGTCAGGCGGCGATCTCGCTGACCTGGTGGTCGAGCACTATCAGGCGATGCTGGCCCACTACGGCACACACCTCGGGGTCCGCTGCGCGCGCAAGCACCTGGGGTGGTATCTCGATGCAGTGGAGGCGGACGCGATGCCTTCTCCGGCAACCCGCAAGGCGCTGCTGACCTGCGATGAACCGGCCACCGTCGAGCGGTTGGCCCATTCCCTGTTTTCTGACTGCACGTCGCGGAGAGCCGCATAATGAGTGACAGAGTCAACCGCGGCTCCGTTTTGGCGGGCGAGGCGAGAAGCACGGCAAGCCCTGCCGGCACCGATATCCTCGACGCCTTGCCGCACCCGGTACTGCTCGTCGATCCGAATGGCCGGATCGACCAGGCCAACATGGCCGCGGAGGTCTTTTTCAGTGCCAGCGATGCCGTGCTGCACCGGCATCCGCTGGACTATTTCGTTCCCTTCGGCAGCCCGCTGCTGACTCTCGTGGAACAGGTCAGCCAGCGCGGCTCCGCGGTCAACGAATACAAGGTCGACATCAGCTCGCCCCGGATCGGTTCCGAGAAGATGGTCGATATCTATGCGGCGCCGGTCGCCGAGCGCCCGGGCTATGTCACCTTGATGCTGCAAGAGCGCACGATGGCGGAGAAGATCGACCGCCAGCTGACGTCCCGCGGTGCGGCGCGTACGGTGACCGGTCTTGCCGCGATGCTGGCGCACGAGATCAAGAACCCGCTCTCGGGCATTCGTGGGGCGGCGCAGTTGCTGGAGCAGTCTGCCGATGACGACGATCGTGCGCTGACCCGTCTGATCATGGACGAGGCCGATCGTATCGTGAAGCTGGTCGACCGCATGGAAGTGTTTTCCGACGAACGGCCGATCGACCGCGAGGCGATCAACATCCACGTCATTCTCGATCATGTGAAGCGGCTGGCCGAATCCGGGTTTGCGCGCAAGATCAAGATCATCGAGGAATACGACCCCTCGTTGCCGCCGGTTTACGCCAATCGCGATCAGCTCGTGCAGGTGTTTCTGAACCTGGTGAAGAACGCTGCCGAGGCCGTGGGCGACAATCCGGAAGCCGAAGTGGTGCTGTCGACCGCCTTCCGCCCCGGCATTCGCATGTCGGTGCCAGGCAGCCGCGATCGCGTCAGCCTGCCGCTTGAATTCAGCGTGCGTGACAACGGCCCCGGCGTTCCGGATGACCTGTTGCCGCATCTCTTCGATCCCTTCGTGACAACCAAGACCAACGGGACGGGCCTGGGCCTTGCCCTGGTTGCCAAGATCATCGGCGACCACGGCGGGGTCATCGAGTGCGACTCTCAACCCGGGCGCACCGCGTTCCGGATCCTGATGCCCGCATCTTCGAATGAAAACCCGACACCCAACAGCGCCAGGAATGAATGACGATGCCCAGTGGCACTATTCTCGTTGCTGACGACGACGCAGCGATCCGCACGGTCCTCAATCAGGCATTGTCGCGTGCCGGTTATTCGGTGCGTTTGACGTCCAACGCAGCCACTCTGTGGCGTTGGGTCAGCTCCGGAGAGGGCGATCTCGTGATCTCCGACGTGGTCATGCCCGATGAAAACGCGTTTGATCTGCTGCCGCGGATCAAGAAGCTGCGCCCGGATCTGCCGATCATCATCATGAGCGCGCAGAACACGTTCATGACCGCGATCCGTGCCTCGGAACGCGGCGCCTACGAGTATCTTCCGAAGCCCTTCGACCTGAAGGAGCTGATCGCAATCATCGGGCGGGCGCTGTCCGAACCGAAATCCAAGCGTGTCGATGTGTCCGAGGAAGTCGGCGAGAATATCCCGCTTGTCGGCCGGTCGGCCGCGATGCAGGAAATCTACCGGGTCCTGGCGCGCCTGATGCAGACCGACCTCACGGTCATGATCTCCGGTGAATCCGGAACAGGCAAGGAACTGGTGGCCCGCGCGCTGCACGATTACGGCAAGCGTCGCAACGGACCGTTTGTCGCCATCAACATGGCGGCGATCCCGCGCGATCTGATCGAGGCGGAACTTTTTGGCCACGAGAAGGGCGCTTTCACCGGCGCACAGGCGCGCAGCGCCGGCCGGTTCGAACAGGCCGATGGCGGCACGCTGTTTCTCGACGAGATCGGCGACATGCCGATGGAGGCGCAGACCCGCCTTCTGCGCGTGCTCCAGCAGGGCGAGTACACGGCCGTCGGCGGACGCACGATCATCAAGACCGACGTGCGCATCGTCGCCGCCACCAACAAGGATCTGCGCCAGCTCATCAATCAGGGGCTGTTTCGCGAGGATCTCTATTTCCGGCTGAACGTGGTGCCGCTGCGCCTGCCGCCGCTGCGCGAACGCGCCGAGGATCTGCCGGATCTGGTGCGTCACTTCTTCATGCTGGCCAACAAGGAAGGCCTGCCGACGAAGCAGCTCGAACCGGCTGCGGTCGAGCGGATGAAGCGCTACCGCTGGCCTGGCAACGTGCGCGAGCTGGAAAACCTGGTCCGGCGGCTGTCGGCGCTCTATCCGCA
>JBFHII010000132.1:0-7038 GCA_041596535.1 Breoghania sp.
CGATGGCCCGGCCGATGGCAACGCGCTGGCGCTGGCCGCCGGACAGCTGGCTCGGCTTTCTTTCGAGCAGGTCTTCCATCTGCAGGATGCGGGCCGCTTCGCGGATCTTGCGGTCGCGCTCCTCTTTCGGCGCCTTGGCCAGTTTCAGGGAAAAGCCGAAATTGTCGTAGACCGTCATGTGCGGGTAGAGCGCGTAGGACTGGAACACCATGGCGAGGCCACGCTTGGCCGGCGGCACTTCGGTGGCATTCTGGCCGTCGATCTGAATCTCGCCGGAACTGACGTCCTCAAGCCCGGCGATGAGCCGCAGCAGCGTGGACTTGCCGCAGCCCGACGGGCCGACGAAGACGATGAACTCGCCGTCGCGAATGGTCAGGTCGAGCGGCGGGATGACCTGCACGTGACCGAAGCTCTTGGTGATCTGGTTGAGCACGATATCGCCCATGTCCGCCTCCTATTTCACTGCGCCGAAGGTCAGCCCGCGCACGAGCTGCTTCTGACTGAACCAGCCGAGGATGAGTATCGGCGCAATCGCCATGGTCGAGGCGGCCGAAAGCTTGGCGTAAAACAGTCCCTCGGGACTCGAGTAACTCGCGATGAAGGCGGTGAGCGGCGCCGCCTTCGCCGCCGTCAGGTTGAGCGTCCAGAACGCCTCGTTCCACGCCAGGATGATGTTGAGCAGCATCGTCGAGGCAATGCCCGGCACCGCCATGGGCGTCAGCACGTAAAGGATCTCGGCCTTCAGCCCCGCACCATCCATGCGCGCGGCCTCCAGGATCTCGCCGGGGATTTCGCGGAAATAGGTGAACAGCATCCAGATGATGATCGGCAGGTTGATCAGCATCAGCACGATCACCAGGCCGGGAACGCTGTCGAGCAGACCCGTATCGCGGAAAATCAGGTAGATCGGGATCAGAACACCCACCGGCGGCAGCATCTTTGTGGAAAGCATCCACATCAGCACGTCCTTGGTGCGCCGGCCCGGCACGAACGCCATGGACCACGCCGCGGGGATGGCGATGGCAAGCCCCAGGACGGTTGAGCCCAACGAGATGATGACGGAATTCCAGAAGTGCCGGAAGTAATTGGAGCGCTCCTGGACCTCGACGTAATTCTCGAAGGTCCATGCGAAACCGACAAATGACGGCGGTGAGGCGATGGCCTCGGCCTCGGTCTTGAAGCTTGTCAGCACGGTCCAGAGGATCGGAAAGAAGATCATGACGCCGATGGCCCATGCGAGGGCCGTCATGACCGCCTTGCGTTGGTTGGTGACTGCGCGCGCCATGGTCAGATGTCCAGGTTCTTGCCGATCATCCGCATCAGGAAGATCGCGACAATGTTGGCGAGAATGACGGCGACGATGCCGCCCGCGGAACCGCCACCCACATCGAACTGCAACAGCGACTGGGTGTAGACCAGGTAGGTGATGTTGGTGGTCGCATAGCCCGGTCCGCCATTGGTGGTGACGAGGATCTCGGCGAAGACCGACAGCAGGAAGATCGTCTGGATCAGCACCACCACGGTGATTGCCCGGGCCAGGTGCGGCAGCATGATGTGGAAGAAGCTGCTGATGGCCCCCGCGCCGTCCATCTCCGCCGCCTCGAGCTGCTCGCGATCGAGCGACTGCAGCGCGGTGAGAAGGATGAGTGTTGCGAACGGCAGCCATTGCCAGGCGACGATCAGGATGATCGAGGCCAGCGGCGCATGCGCCAGGAAATCGAACGGCTGCAGCCCCAGCGCCTTCGCCATGTTGGCGAACAACCCGTTGACCGGGTTCATGAACATGTTCTTCCACACCAGCGCGGAGACGGTCGGCATCACGAAGAACGGCGCGATCACCAGAACGCGGACGATGCCCTGCCCCCACATCGGCTGATCAAGCAGGATCGCCAGCAGCACGCCGCCGACGATCGTGATCACCAGGACTCCGCCCACCAGCAGCAGCGTGTTGAGCAACGCCGCGAAGAAGGCCGGATCGGTCAGGAAGTAGCGGTAGTTGGTGAGACCGATGAAATCATGCGTCCCCGGCATGAGCAGATTGTAATGCAGGAACGAGAAATAGACCGTCATCGACAAGGGGATGATCATCCAGCCGAGCAACAGGAGCACTGCGGGCGAAATCATCAGCCTTGCTGCGACACGCGAATGGGCGGTGGCCATGGTCAGACACTCCACGAAGAGATGGATGGATGAACCGGTCGAACAAGGAACTGGGGCAGGCGGGCACCATCCGCGGAGGGCGCCCGCTGCCGCTGTGCTACTTGATGTAGCCGGCCTTCGTCATCTCGCGCGTTGTCAGGCTTTGCGCGGCCTGCAGCGCCTGATCAGCGCTCATGCTGCCGGCAAGCGCCGCGGAGAACATCTGGCCCACGGCCGTGCCGATCCCCTGAAATTCCGGGATCGCCGCATATTGCACACCGGTGTAAGGCACTTCGTCGACCGTCGGATTGATCGGATCGGCCGCCTTGATCGACTGAAGCGTCATCTCGGCGAAGGGCGCGGCTTCCTGGTACTTCGGGTTCGCGTAGAGCGATGCGCGGGTTCCCGGCGGCACGTTGGCCCAGCCTTCTGTCTCGGCCACCAGCTCAAGATACTCCTTGGAGGTTGCCCACGCAATGAACGCCTTGGCTGCCTCCGCTTTCTGGGTGCCCGCCGGAATGGCCAGCGTCCAGGCCCAGAGCCAGTTGGAGCGCTTGCCGAGACCGTTGTCCGGGGCCAGCGCGAAGCCGACCTTGTCCGCCACCTGGCTGTTTTCGGGATTGGTCACGAACGACGCCGCAACGGTCGCATCGATCCACATGCCGCACTTGCCGGTCTGGAACAGGGCCAGGTTTTCGTTGAACCCGTTCGAGGAGGAGCCCGGAGGGCCCGCGTCCTTCATGAGATCCAGATAGGTGGTCAGCGTGTCCTTCCATTGCTGGGTGTCGAACTGCGGCTTCCAGTCCATGTCGAACCAGCGTGCGCCAAAGGAATTCGCCATGGCGCTCAGAAACGCCATGTTCTCGCCCCAACCGGCCTTGCCACGCAGGCAGATGCCGTAGATTTCCTTGTCCTTGTCGGTCACCTTGCGCGCGGCATCCGCGATGAACTCCCAGGACGGGGCATCCGGCATATCAAGGCCCGCGGCCTCGAACAGGTCCTTGCGATACATCACCATCGAGCTTTCACCGTAGAACGGCGCGGCATAGAGCTTGCCGTCGATGGTCAGACCATCGCGAATGGCCGGCAGGAGATCGTCGAGATCGTAGTCGTCGCCGAGGCCATCAAGCGGCACCAGCCAGCCCTGCCGGCCCCAGATCGGCGCCTCATAGGTGCCGATGGTCATGACGTCGTACTGGCCGCCCTTGGTGGCGATATCCGTCGTCACCCGTTGGCGCAGCACGTTTTCCTCGAGCGTCACCCACTCGAGCTGGATATCCGGATGGTCCTTGGTGAAGTCGTCGGTGAGCTTCTGCATGCGGATCATGTCACCGTTGTTGACGGTGGCAATGGTGATCGTTTCCGCGTGCGCCGCCAGGCTCAAGGCGACTGCCGACGTGGCGCCGAGTATCCACGACGCATATTTCAAGGGTGCATGTTTCATGGTGTCCTCCCAATCTACGGTCTGGTGCCGCGGGGTACTCGAAACACAAGGTCCCGCGCGGCGGCGCAATGGCTCAGAATGCTCAAAATCGGAATTCTGCGGCCGCCGGTCGCCATTCGGCGCGGATCCCCGCCTGGATACGCTGTCAGGCGGCCGTGTATTCGCCTTCGCTCGCACCAGAGAACCCGGACATTCGCCTGCCGTTTCCAGCGTGGTGAACGAGCGCCTCGCCTGCGTGCCCCTCCCAAGGCAACCTCGCTGCGGTTGTACGAATATGCCGCATGGCAACCGCAATGTCTATTATTAAATCACATTGATTTTGAATTAGGCCAGCAAGACTCCTTGTGACGCGCCCTCGGGAGTCACGCGTCATGATCAGAACCCATGCTGCAGTATCGTCACGTCGGCCCGGGATCCTGTCCGGCCGGGCCAAACAACCGTCGCCTGTGCGATGGCGCACCCACTCGTACGGACCTATTCACACCAGTGAACAGTCGCGCCATCGAGAACCGCCCGGATCGGCGCATCACGGGTTTCCTGCGTCGCCAGCGCCCGTGTCAGCGCCGCGCGCTTGTCCGCGCCGGCAATCATGATGTGCCGCTCACCGGCGGCATTCAGAACCCGCGCGGTCAGAGTAACCCGGGGCTCCTGAGCACCGGCGGCCTTGATCGTCACGACCGCAGGCGCATCCGGCGCGAGGGCCTCGGCCAGGCCGACGGCACCGGGAAACAGCGATGCGGTGTGCATGTCCGCCCCCATCCCGAGCACCGCGATATCGAGCGGCAGAGCCGTCTGCTCCAGGCCCTCGGCCACGGCCGCAAGCGCCCCGGTGGGTTGGGCGGCGCCCGAATAAAGCGGCACGAAGGTCGCCGCTGCAGCCGCTCCCGCGAACAGGGTGTCGGCGAGAAGCCGCTGATTGGACCGTGGCGAGGATGACGGAACCCAGCGTTCGTCCGTCAGCGTCACCGTCACCTTCGACCATTCGAGATCCGCAGCGCCGAGACGGCTCAGCATCGCGGCGGGGGTTGTGCCGCCCGGAACCGCAATCCGTGCTTCTCCGCGCGCCTCGATGAGCATTGCGAGCCGCGCCGTCAGGAGGTCCGACAGGCCGTCGGCAAGCGCCGAGCGTGAGGCATATTCGATGATCTTCGGGGTCATGTGGAAATCTCCCGCCAACGCCGCCCGTCACGGTGCATCAGCATCAGCGCATCGTCGGGACCGGACGAACCGGGATCATACAGTGATGGCCGGTCACCGCGCTCCTCCCATCCCCTGGTGATCTGATCCACCCATTCCCACGCAGCTTCGACCTCGTCGCCCCGCATGAACAGGGTCTGGTCACCCCGGATCACATCCATGACCAGGCGTTCATAGGCGTCAGGCATGCGCATGTCCGCCGTTCCAAGGGCCTCGGCAAAGGTCATGTCCAGCACGGCGGGCGCGAGCCGCATGCCGCCGGGTCCGGGTTCCTTGATGGTCATTCCCATCGTGATGCCCTCGTCCGGCTGCAACCGGATCGCCAGCACATTGGGCGCCGACCGTCCGCTGGCGGTGGGAAAAATTGCATGCGGCGCAGCCTTGAAGACAATCGCCACCTCGGACACCCGCGCGCGCAGCCGCTTGCCCGTGCGCAGGTAGAACGGCACCCCGGACCAGCGCCAGTTGGCCACCTCGGTCTTCAGCGCGACGAAGCTCTCCGTGTGGCTCGTTTCGGCGCCCGCGTCCTGCGCGTAGGACGCGATGCCGGGCGCCCCCGCATATTGCCCACGCACCACGTCCTCGGCATTGGCCAACGGCGCCAGGGCTCTGAGGACTTTCAGTTTTTCGTCACGCACCGCGTCCGGCTCGAACCGCGCCGGAGGCTCCATGGCGATCAGACACAGCAACTGCAACAGATGATTCTGCACCATGTCCCGCATGGCGCCCACACCGTCATAATACGGTCCCCGCCCCTCGACGCCGACGCTCTCGGCCACGGTGATCTGAACATGATCGATGTAGCGCGCATTCCAAAGGGGCTCGAAGAAGGCATTGGCGAAGCGCAGCGCCATCAGGTTCTGCACCGTCTCCTTGCCGAGATAATGATCGATCCGGTAGATCTGATGCTCGTCGAAATGACCGGCGAAACAGCCGTTGAGCGCCCGCGCGGAGGCGAGATCATGCCCCAGCGGCTTTTCCACGACGATGCGCGAATTGGACCGCGAGAGGCCCGCGCCATGCACGCCTTCCGCGACCATCCCGAAGAACCGCGGCGCGACGGACAGATAGAAGGCCCGGATGCGTGAATCGTCATCGGGAAGCGCCGCGCCGAGCCGCTGCCAGCCGTCGGCGTCCGACACATCCATCGGAACATAGTCGATCGTCGAGAGAAACCGGTGCTTGAGTTCGGGATCGTGCGCGTCGGGTCCCCCGAACTCGTCGAGCGCCGTCGCGGCCATGCGCCGGAAGCCGTCGGCGTCCAGCTGCTCGCGCGCCACACCCACGATGCGCGCGCTGTCGGGCATCTGGCCGTCACGCAGGCGGTGGAACAGGGCCGGAATGAGCTTGCGCCGGGCCAGGTCGCCGGTCGCACCGACGACGACCAGATCAAACGGATCCACGGGAACGATACTGGCAGCCATCAAAGGATCTCCGTGGCGGACGTCGCAAGATCGGCGCGGCGCGGCAGGTCGGCGCCACGGCGCGAACAGGTGACGGAGGACGCATGGATCGCCGCGGTGACAATCGACGCCGTTTCCTCCCTGGACAGGGTATCAATCCGGGCGCGCGTGCGAATGCCGCGTTCGGCCAGGCCCGCAACGAGTGCCGCCTGAAAACTGTCGCCGGCACCCACGGTATCGACGACATTCACGCGCCGGCCCGGAACCCGCACGCGCCCGGCCGCACCATAGGCTTCGGCACCGTCCGCGCCATGGGTGATCACCACAAGGCCGGCGCCCGCATCCTGCCAACGCGTCACGATATCGGAAGGGTCGGCGTTCGGGTACAGCAGGTGGAGATCCTCCACGCTCACCTTCACCAGATCACTGTAGCGGACAAACGCATCGATACGGTGACGCCAGACGGCTTCCGCCTCCACGTTCAGCCGCACGTTCGGATCCAGCGTCAGCAGTCTGTGCCCGGCCTCGCGTTCGAACAACGCCAGCAGGCTCGACCCGACGGGCTCTGCCACCAGGGAGAAGGAGCCCGCGTGCAGGCCCCAGACCTCGTGACCCAGTTCGGGCAGATCCGCCAGCGCGACGCAGCGGTCCGCCGCGCCCTGGCCGTAGAAGGCATAGACCGGCGAGCCATCGACCGCGACATCGACGACGCTCAGCGTGCTGGGGCGGTTGGTCCGAACGAGATAGCGGGTGGCAACGCCCTCGTCTTCCAGCGCCGCATGCAGCCGTTCGCCGAGGCGGTCGGTTGAAAGGCCGGTGAACAATGCCGACCGCTGGCCAAGCCGCGCCAGGCCG
>JBFHII010000133.1:0-6991 GCA_041596535.1 Breoghania sp.
AGACGACGCTGTCAGACGCGGTGCCTTACGAGGAATGGCTCGCCGAGGCCGATGGCGACTTTGCCTGGAAGAGTTTTGACGAGAATACGGCCGCCGGCATCTGTTACACCTCAGGCACCACGGGCGATCCGAAGGGGGTGGTGTATTCGCACCGTTCCAACGTGCTGCATGCGATGGCCGCCAGCCAGCCGGGCGTTCTCAATCTGTCGTCGCGCGACAGGGTGATGCCCGTCGTGCCGCTGTTTCACGCCAATGGCTGGTCGCTCGCCTTTTCCGCGCCCATGTCGGGCGCCGCGCTGATCATGCCGGGGGCGCGTATGGACGGCGAGGCGATCTGGGAGCTTCTGGACAGCGAGAAGGTGTCCTGCACCGCGGCCGTTCCCACCATCTGGATGATGCTGCTGCAGTATCTGGAGCAGACCGGCAAGACATTGCCCCATCTCAACCGCGTGGTGATTGGCGGCTCCGCGTGCCCGCGGGCCATGCTGGAGAAGTTCGAGACGGTCTATGACGTACGCGTCATGCATGCCTGGGGCATGACGGAGATGAGCCCGCTCGGCTCCGTCTGTTCGCTGAAGCCGGAATACGACGCGCTGGAGGGCGATGCGCGGCTGGATATCCAGGAAAAGCAGGGGCATGCGCCGTTCCTGGTGGAAATGAAGATCACCGATGACGCCGGCAAGGAACTGCCCTGGGACGGCAAGACCTTCGGCCGGCTCAAGGTGCGCGGCCCGGCGGTGACGAAATCCTACTTCAAGGGCGAGGGAGGGGAAGTGCTGGACGAGGAGGGGTTCTTCGACACCGGCGACGTCGCCCATATCGATCGTTACGGCTATATGCAGATCACCGACCGCGCCAAGGATGTCATCAAGTCCGGCGGCGAGTGGATCTCCACCATCGATCTGGAAAATCTGGCAGTCGGCCATCCCGATGTCGCCGAAGCGGCGGTGATCGGCGTGGCGCATCCCAAGTGGGACGAGCGGCCGCTTCTGGTGGTGGTTCCGCGCGAGGGCAGCGAGCCGACGCGCGAGGATCTTCTGGACTTCATGAAGGGCAAGATCGCGAACTGGTGGATGCCCGACGACGTGGTTTTCGTGGAAGAGATTCCGCACACCGCGACGGGCAAGATCCAGAAGACCCGGCTGCGCGAGCAGTTCGCGAATTACGCGCTGCCGTGTTGAGTCGGTTGCGGAAAATCCATTCCCGGCTGTTCACGCGGGGCTCTCGCATGATATGGCAGGCAGTGCAGATGTTGCCGGAGCGGAACGCCGCCCGGCCGCAGTCTGCGAGCCGCTGAGACGAGTGTGGATCGCCATGCACAAGCGCCTGCCCATTCGGCGATCATCCGCCGCGCAGATAAGCCGCTGGACGGGCGTCGTCAGTGTGCCTGTGCTGCTCATCGGCGGCCTGCTGCATCGCATCGGATTCATTGATACGCCGGCACTCTTCTCGGTGCTCGGCACCGGATTCCTGTTGGCGCTCATCGCGGTTCTCAGCGGCCTCGGAGCGCTGGGCATGATCTGGCAAAACGGCGGACGAGGGGCATCCGAGGCGCTCCGGGGCGTCATCTTCGGCGGTATCGCGCTGGCGCCGGCGCTGCTGGCCACCTACGCGGTCGTGCAATATCCGCAACTCAACGATGTTTCCACCGATGTCACGGATCCGCCGAGCCTGTTGCGACCCCTTGATGGATCGGTTCAGAGCGCCGCGGTGCGGGTGAGCGAACGCGCGGCCGCGGTGGAACTGCAGCGCACCGCCTATCCCGATATCGTACCGCGGCGGTTTCCCATCGGAACCGTCGAGCTTGACACCGCCGTGCGGCAGGTCGTGGCCGACCGGGGATGGACCGTCGTGCGCGACCTGAAACCGGCGATGAACGATGATTCGGCGCAGATGTGGATCGAGACGCGGACGATGTTCGTCGGCTTCGTCGATGACATGTCCATTCGCATCCGACCCGATCGCATCGGCAGCCGGCTCGATCTGCGCTCCGCGTCACGGTACGGGATGCATGACCTGGGCGCCAACGCACGGCGCATCCGTGCGTTCCTGGCGAGCCTCGACGCGGTGCTGACCGAAGCCTACGGGACGCTGGAGACGCCGGAGGAAGACGCCGTGCCCGAGGACATGGAAGAGCCGGAGGTCCCCGGTATTCCAACGCCGGCGGCCAAGCCGGACAATCTCAGCGGATAGACTTCTTTCGCCGATCGGCGGCGCGCGTCGTCAGGCGAGCCGGTAACGGCCGGCAAGGCTCGGTACCCCGTCGCAGGCAACCAACCCGCGCGCGACGAGATCCTCCACATGGGCGAAAAGCGACAGGCTGGCCGCCAGATGCAGCGTCTGCGGCACGTCGCGGTATATCGTGGTCACCATGGCGGCGATCGTCTCGTCGCCGGCCGCCAGGCGGTCCAGCACGGATCGTTCGCGCCCCAGCCGATGCGCCTTGAGCGCCTGCATATAGCCCTGCGGATCCTCGACCGGGCCACCGTGGCCGGGCAGATACCGCGCCTCGCTCCGCGCGATCAGTGTTTCCAGAGAGGCCATGTAGTCCGCCATCGACCCGTCGGGCGGGGCGACACTCGTGGTCGACCACGCCATCACATGGTCTCCGGAAAACAGCAGGTTCTCTTCCGCCAGCGCAAAGGCGAGATGATTGGCCGTGTGGCCCGGTGTGGCGACGGTCTCCAGACTCCAGCCGTCACCGGTGAGCGTCTCGCCATGGCCGAGTTCCCGGTCGGGCTGGTAGGCGGTGTCTCCGCTGGCGTCCAGCGCGTTGACCTCGCCGGATGCGAGCGGTCGCGCGGCACGATGCGGCGCGGCACCGACAATGGGCGCGCCCGTCATCCGTTGCAGGATGCGCGCGCCCGGAGAATGGTCGCGATGGCTGTGGGTGACAACGATGTGGCTGATCGGGGCGGGGCCGGCGGCGCGCAGGATCGCCTCCACATGGGCGTCGTCGTCGGGGCCCGGGTCGATCACCGCGAGCGACCGGTCCCCGACCAAATAGCTGTTGGTGCCGTGGAACGTGAAGGCGCCCGCATTGGGCGCAGTCAGCCGCCGCACGAGCGGTGTCAGGCGCACGACCTCGCCGTGGCGCGGATCGAAGGCGCGATCGTGAACGAGAGGCTGTGCCACTGCGGTATCCTTCGGTCCGGGTGGTTGTCGACCATGTGGTTGCTTGCTCATTGCGTGGCAAGTCAATATACCGATTGCAACTGTGTGGCCATCCGACATGCGTCATCCGGCATGCCGCACCATTCGCCACAGAATAACGGAGAATCTCATGAGTGCTCTAACGCTTCCAGGCCGCACGCTGGCTGACGCCCTCTGGCCCGAGACGTCGGCTCCGCAGGCCGTTCGCTTCGTTGTGCTGGCGCTGGTCGGCTCGGTTCTGATGACCGTGGCCTCGAAAATCCAGGTGCCGTTCTTTCCCGTGCCGATGAACCTGGGCACCTTCGCCGTCATGGCGATTTCCGCGGCCTACGGTTCGCGCCTGGCGGTGGCGACGATGCTGCTTTTCCTCGCCCAGGGCGCGATGGGACTGCCGGTCTTCGTCGGGACGCCGGAAAAGGGCATCGGCCTGGCGTACATGCTGGGCAGCACCGGCGGCTATCTCGCCGGTTATGTCGTCGCGGCGTTCATCATCGGCTATGTCGCCGAGCGGGTCGGCCCGGCGTCGGTGTTCAAGCTTGGCGCGGCGATGCTGGCGGGTGACGTTGTGATCTTCGCGCTTGGAGTTGCCTGGCTCGGAATGCTGTTCGGTTGGGACAAGCCGGTGCTCGAGTGGGGCCTGTATCCGTTCATTTATGGCGATCTGACCAAGATTGCCCTGGCCGCCTGTGGCGTGCCCGCCGTCTGGGCGCTGATCAGCCGCCTGAAGGGCTGACACCCGGCTCCAGACACTGAAATCGAATGGACGGCCGCGCCTGGTGCGCGGCCGTTCGCGTTTAATAAGGAGATCTGCCGCGCATCCGATGTTTGACAGGGGACGTCGCTGTTACGCGGGCTTGTTGCGCCGGTTCGGCGGGTGCCGCCCGCGGGCCTGCCGGCCCTTGCCGGTCCGGAGATCACCGCAAGTGGGCTTGTTGGAAGTGCGTGACACGCGGAAGGTGACTGTCTAGGGTCGTGGGCAAGAGCCGATTGATGGCACGCCGTCAATCGACCGTGACCGCTGGCCAGAATGCATCGATGTCCCTCACATACGCCCAGATACGCACTTTTAACGCCGTCGTGCGTGAAGGGAGCTTCACCAGTGCCGCGAAGCAACTCGGCGTGTCGCAGCCGGCTGTCACCGCGCAGATCAAGGCGATCGAGGAGACCTACGGCGTCCTGCTGTTCGAGCGCCGCGGCAAGAAACTCATCCTGAGCGATCTGGCCCAGACGCTGTTCGCGACCACCGAAATGGTGGACGACGTCGAGCGCGATGCGGAGGAAATCCTCGTCTCCCGCCATGATCTCGACAAGGGCCTGATCCGGGTCATCAGCGCCACGCCGCTGACAACCATGGAACTGCTCAACGTGTTTCACCAGCGCTATCCCGGTGTGCGGATCGTCTACAATTCCGGAAATGCCCAGCAAATTCTGCAGGCCGTCGAAGACCGCAAGGCCGATGTGGCAATCGTGATCCGCGGGCCCGAGCTTGAGCGGTTTGTCTCGGTGCCCTTTCGTTCCCGGCGTCTGATGGCCGTGGTGCCTGAAAAACATCCGTTGGCCGGCAACAGTGCGATCGCGCTGCGGGATCTGGCTGGCCATTCGGTCATCTTCAGGCCCGAGAAGTCGCTCGGGCAGCGAATGCTCGACGCGGAGCTGGGGGCGCAGGGGATCGAGATCACGCCCGCGCTGACGCTTGAGACGCGCGAGGCGATGCTCGAGGCGGTGAATTGCGGCTTCGGGATCGGGTTCATGTTCGAAGGCACCAGTTCGCGCGCCAACGGCGTGAAAGCGATCCTCATCGAGGACCTGACCGATGTGGTGGTTGAAGATGTCTTCTGTCTCGAACTGCAGGCGCGTCGCAAAGTGGTCGAGGCCCTCATGCAGGTCGCCCGAGAACTGAGCACAGTCGGCAGCGGGTCCCTCGCCGCGGCCTGTTCATAAGGCATGCGGCCGGCAACTGCTGCCTGGAGCGTCGCGTCCCTGTCACGAACGGTGTGGTACCAACGCCTTCCCAAAACGCGAATCGTGTCTTTTCGGTGCTGGAAGAGGACACTTGCGGCGGGATGGCGATTGGCGCGTCGCGCGCGGTCGCGCGACACCTTATGATCAACCAACTTCGAAGCGTCCGGCGATTCCTGCGGGATGCCGAGTGATTCAGGATGTGCTGGGCCTCATGACCGACGACGGCAACCGGGCAAATGTCGAGAGGCGCGAACAGGGCGGCTGGCGCGCCGTAAGGCTGCGGCTGGTCCATATGCGCTGGCTGCTTGCTTGTGTCGCCGCGCTGCTGGCGGTGGGAGTCAGCATCCATGACGTACCGCTTCGCCACGCCCTGGCGGCGTTTGGCGCCCTTGCGGTCGTGGCCGCGTTCGCGCCACAGCGTCGCCGCGTCAGGAAGCTTTCGGAGAATACGCCGAGCCAGGGTTTTGTCTGGCCAGAAACAGGAATGAAGGTGATCGTCGATGCCTTGCCGCATCCCTGTTTCATTGTCGATCGCCGCGGTGTCACCCGTTACATGAACGCCCTGGCCAGGAAGCGGTTCGGCACGATTACCCCCGGTGACCCGCTTTCGTTCGCGCTGCGTGCGCCGTCTCTGCTGGAAGGGCTGGACCGCGTGAGCGCGGGCGGGCCGACCGAGCGCATCGCCTGGACGGAAAAGGTGCCCACGGAGTCGTGGTACGAGGCGCATATGGCACCTATGCGGATGCCATCGAGTCCCTTGCGGGAGGGCGGCAAGCCGGACTTCGTGCTGGTGTCCGTTCTGGATCTTACCGAACAGCACCGGCTGGAACGCATGCGCGCGGATTTCGTGGCCAATGCGAGCCATGAGCTGCGCACGCCGCTGGCGTCGCTGACCGGCTTCATCGAAACACTCCAGGGACCCGCGCGCGATGATCCGGCGGCGCGGGATCGCTTTCTCAAGATCATGCTCGAGCAAGCGGAGCGCATGGCCCGCCTGATCGACGACCTGCTGTCGCTGTCGCGAATAGAACTGAAGGCCCATTTGCGCCCGGATGCGCGCGTGGATCTCAATGACGTCGCGCGCAGCGTGATCGACGCGATGACGCCGCTTGCCCGGGAGCTGGGCGTGCGGCTCGATGTCGATCTGCCCGGGACGCCGATGCCGGCCGCGGGCGAGCGCGACGAACTCGTGCAGGTGCTCGGCAATCTGACGGAAAATGCCCTCAAGTACGGTGCGGACGGCGAGCGCGTCGAGATCTCTGCGCGTCATGCTCCAGCGCCCAACGGGCCCGGCGAGTGGCTGCTGACCGTTCGCGACTGGGGCCCGGGCATTGCCAAGAAACACCTCCCCCGCCTGACGGAGCGGTTCTACCGGGTGGACGACGCGATGAGCCGCGAGATGAAGGGCACCGGGCTGGGGCTGGCCATCGTCAAGCACATTCTCAACCGTCACCGTGCCCGGCTTGAGATCGCCAGCACGCCGGGTGAAGGCGCTGCGTTCACGGTTCACATCAAGGCAGTGGTGGACGCGGCCGACGGCGATCCGGAGAGCGGCTCGGACTAGCACCGCGCAGGTCCGGAAAGCCGCGCTGACATCGTGCTAGGCGCACGCGCCGTCCCGGCACGCCGATCATCCCCGGCGCCCTGTCGTTCTGCCAGATCCGGATCGTCGGTTCCCAGCGGGCGGTGTTCCCACCGGCTACGGCCGATCATTCCGGATCAGAGCTGCTTGGCGGCCCCATTTTGGAGCCGACCGGTTCGGGCCGCGCTATCGGCCGTTTGTGCCGGGGTGGGCCGCAATCCGCCAGGCACGCCAGCGCGCTGCGTTCGTGCTTCGATCGTAGCGCGAGACCTGCACCGCCAATGACGTGAAGCG
>JBFHII010000134.1:0-6985 GCA_041596535.1 Breoghania sp.
ACTGGCCGGCCGGCTCGCCGTCGAGCACGGTATCGCCTGCAGCACCGCCGGCGGCAGCCATCATGCCCGGCGGTCTGAGGGCGCCGGGTTCTGCGTCTTCAACGATGTGGCGGTCGCGATCAGGGCCCTGCAGGCGGACGGCATGATCGAACGGGCGATGGTTATCGACTGCGATGTTCACCAGGGCGACGGGACGGCGGAAATCTTCGCCGGCGAGGATAGCGTGTTCACGTTCTCCATGCATGCGGAGAAGAACTATCCGGTCCGCAAGCACCCCTCCAGCCGCGATATAGCACTGCCCGATGCCATGCAGGACGCGGGCTATCTGGAAACATTGCGTGCGGCCCTGCCGGTGATCATCGAGGCGGCGGCGCCGGACATCGTGTTCTTCAATGCCGGTGTCGACCCGCACGCGGACGATCGGCTTGGCCGTCTGGCCATGAGCGATCGCGGCCTGGAGGAGCGCGACCGCACGGTCTTTGGCACCGTGCGGGAGAGTGGCATCCCCATCGCCGGCGTGTTGGGCGGCGGCTATTGCACCGACGTGGACCGGTTGGCGCGCCGCCACGCGACATTGCACAGGGTGGCGGCGGAATTCGTGTGACCCGGCACTCGCTATCCGCGGTGGATCGCGGAGGCGGGGCAGCCGGAGTGCGGGCTATGCCGTGGTCTCTACTGCTCGCCGCGCCCCAGTTTGAGAAAGCGTGACAGAACCCAGAGCGGAAAGACGATGATGGCGCCCATCAGGAAATAGCTGCCGACGCGCTCGATTGCCTCGAAGCCCATGTCCCAGATGCGCAGGACGACATCGCGGGCCCAGTAGATGAGCTCCAGCGGCTGCAGATTGATGGCCGAGAGGATGATGCCGACAACAAAGGAAATGAACACAAGCCGCAGCAGAACCCGGCCAGGCGAGCCACCGAACAAGCGATAAAGGGATTCCTGACGCATGGGCTTCTTCCGTTTCAGTGTAAGGCACGGCGTAGGGCCGGTCTCATAGGTCCTGCGCCCTATAAATAGGGAGCGTGCCCCCCTTTGCGCCAGTGCTTTTCGAAAATTCGCCTACGCGCAACGTGTCCGGCGGGCATCGGAAGCGCCCTTTCTCGGCGGGACTGCGCCATTTTCAGCCCGCTGGCCGCATGTGCAGGGATCTGTGAGAGCGGCGCGCGTGAAGCGTCTCGGGCCAACGGCAACGGATCAATCCTTGCGACCGTCGGTCGTCAGGCTTCTGGCGCGTTGACGTTGAAGATCGAGGCGATGATCCATTCCTCGTCGATATTGACCAGATGGTAGTGGCAGGTGAAAGCCAGCGCCACGTCTCCGTCCGTGCGCTCCTGCACCCAGGAAACCGCGACCAGCGCGGTCGGTCCGGAAATCGAGAGCGACTCCACGACATACTCCGAGTGCACCACGCCCTCGGAATCGAGAACGCTCAGGAGCGCTTCGATGTTCTCGATGAGATCCTCATCGGTGTCGAACATGTTGCCGCGATCGAATTGCCAGATGACCGTGGGATAGGCGAACAGGCCGGCGATGGCCTCGGCGTCGAAATCATCAAATGCCGCCGCATAGGCGTCGAACAGGTCGCGGATCGCGGCTTCATCGGTATCGGTTGTCATGCCGGCTCTCTTCACTCGGTCTTGCCGCTGTGGGCACGGTGGACGGCTCGCGTATCGGAGCATGATCGCCGCAGGCAAGCTTCGTCCAATCCGCTGCAAAGCGGAACCGTTATTTCGGCGGTGTGTGGCCGCGTCCACAAGCAAGGCCGCGGGACGCGGTGGGATCAACCGATGACCCGCTCTCGCCTTGCCATTCTATTTCCGCAACTTGCAGCCTGAGCTTGCCGGGATGGACATCGTGTCACCGACCTCCTCCGCCGGCCCCGGACCAGGGAGAGAGCCGGATGTACTGCCGCCCCGGTTCGCGGCGTGGTTTGCCGCGCGCGGATGGGCGCCGCGCCCGCATCAGATCGAACTGCTGCGCCGGGCCCGAGAGGGGCGCTCCATGTTGCTGATCGCGCCGACGGGCGCTGGCAAGACGCTGGCGGGCTTTCTGCCGAGCCTGACGGCACTCGGCGAGCGACGCAAACGCCGACCCGGCGAACCCGTGCGCCATGGCGTGCACACGCTCTACATTTCGCCGTTGAAGGCGCTGGCCGTCGACATTGCCCGGAATCTCGAGACGCCGGTTGCCGAGATGGGGCTTGATGTGGCGGTGGAGACGCGGACCGGCGACACGCCGGCACACAAGCGCCAGCGCCAGCAGACCGCACCGCCGGATATTCTTCTGACCACCCCGGAGCAACTCGCGTTGCTGATCGCGGCGAAGGGGGCAGAACGGTTCTTCGAAGACCTGGAAACGGTCGTCCTCGACGAACTGCATGCACTGGTTACCTCAAAGCGCGGTGATCTGCTGGCGTTGGGGCTTGCGCGGCTGCGCCGCTTTGCGCCGGGCCTGCGGACCATCGGTCTTTCCGCGACGGTGGCAGAGCCGGACGACCTGCGCGCCTACCTGGTGCGGCAGCACGGGGAGGGGCGTCATCTCGCCGATCTCGTCACGGTGACGGGAGGGGCTGCCCCCGACATCTCCATTCTGGACTCGGAAGAACGCATCCCGTGGTCGGGACATTCCGCCGCCTACGCACTGCGCGACATCTACACGGCGCTGCAGGCGCACCGCACCACCCTGGTTTTCGTCAATACGCGCTCTCAGGCGGAGCGGTTGTTCCAGGACCTGTGGCGGATCAACGATGCCAATCTGCCGATCGCGTTGCATCACGGGTCGCTCGATGCCGGCCAGCGACGCAAGGTCGAAGCCGCAATGACCGCAGGCGCCTTGCGCGCGGTCGTTTGTACCTCGTCGCTGGATCTTGGGGTGGACTGGGGCGACATCGATCTCGTGATCAACGTCGGAGCGCCAAAGGGGGCGAGCCGGCTGGCGCAGCGGATCGGTCGCGCCAACCACCGCATGGATGAACCTTCAAAGGCGCTGCTCGTGCCCGCCAACCGGTTCGAGGTCCTCGAGTGTCGCGCGGCGCTGGAGGCTTCACGCGATGGCGCCCAGGACACACCGCCGTTGCGCAGCGGCGGGCTGGATGTGCTGGCACAGCACGTTCTGGGCTCGGCCTGTGCCGAGCCGTTCGACGCGGATGCCCTGTTCGGCGAAATTGTCTCGACCGAGAGTTACCGTACCCTGGACCGGGAGACGTTTGACCGTGTTGTCGAATTCGCCGCCACCGGCGGCTACGCGCTGAAAACCTACGATCGCTACGCGCGGCTGAAACGCACGCCCGAGGGGCTGTGGCGCATCGCTCATCCGCGCTTTGCGCAGAGCTATAGGCTCAACATCGGAACGATCGTCGAGGCGCCGATGCTCAAGGTGCGGCTGGTGCGGTCCGCCGCGCAAGGGCGGCGCACGCCCGTCGGTCGCGGTGGCCGCAGGCTTGGTGATATCGAGGAATGGTTCATCGACCAGTTGGCCCCGGGCGACACGTTCATTTTCGCGGGTGAGATCCTGCGCTTCGAGATGTTGCGTGAGAACGAGGTGTTCGTGTCGCGCGCCCATGTGGATGCGCCGAAGATCCCCACCTATCAGGGCGGCAAGTTTCCACTGTCGACTTATCTCGCCGCGCGGGTCCGCGAGGCGATTTCGCAGCCCGAGCGATGGAAAGAGCTGCCTGACCAGGTGCGGGAATGGCTGGAGGTGCAACGCGAAAAATCGACGCTGCCCGGCAGCGACGGTCTGCTTGTGGAGACCTATCCCCGCGCCAACAAGCATTATCTTGTCTGCTATCCGTTCGAGGGGCGGCTGGCGCATCAGACGCTTGGGATGTTGCTCACGCGGCGCCTGGAACGGGCCGGGGCCAAGCCCTTGGGATTTGTCGCGAACGACTATGCGCTGGCGGTCTGGGGCCTTTCCGACATCGGTCAGCAGATCCGCAGCGGGCGGCTTTCTCTGGAGGCCCTGTTCGACGAGGACATGCTCGGCGACGATCTCGACGCGTGGCTCGCCGAGTCAAGCCTGATGAAACGCAGTTTCCGCAATTGCGCGATCATCGGCGGGTTGATTGAAAGGCGTTTCCCCGGGGCGGAGAAATCCGGCCGTCAGGTGACGATATCCGCCGATTTGATCTATGACGTGCTGCGCGCGCATGAACCCGACCATATCCTGTTGCGCGCAACCTGGGCGGATGCCGCCTCCGGGTTGCTGGACATTGCACGCCTGAACGATTTTCTTCATCGCATTCGGGGGCGAATCACTCATACTCCATTGAGTTGCGTATCTCCTCTCGCGGTGCCGGTGATGCTGGAAATCGGCCGCGAACCCATTTTCGGCGAAGCGCAGGAAGCGCTTCTTGCCGCTTCTGTCGATGACCTCGTGCGCGAGGCAATGGAGTCGTAGCAACGTGTTCAGACTCGGAAAAATGCAATCGACCGCGGCACAGGCCGTCGAACTGCCGCTTGCTGACGAGACGGATGCGCACCAACCCCGACGCGATGAATCAGAGACAGCCGACGCCTCGCGGCCCGAGGCAGCCCGTATCGACGCCGAGCGCGCGGTTCCGCGACGTGGCAATGCCCGCCGCAAGGGCGAACTGCTGGGCGTCTGCGTTGCCGGCGAGGATCTTGGCCTGCATTCCTCGGGAACGCTGTGGTGGGAGGCGGAGCGCACGCTGATCGTCGCCGACTTGCATTTGGAGAAGGGGTCGTCGTTCGCCAGGCATGGCGTGTTTCTGCCGCCGTATGACACGGTCGAAACGCTGGACCGGCTCGCGGATCTTGTCGACATGTTCGACCCTGCCCGCGTGATTGCCCTGGGTGACAGCTTCCACGACGAGGAGGGTGCCGCAAGGATGCCGATCAACCAGCAGGTTCAGCTTGCCATGCTGCAGCTCGGCCGCGAATGGATCTGGATGACCGGCAACCATGATCCGAAGGCGAGCAATGGTGTGTTCGGCGATCATGCGCACGAGTTGACCATTCGCTCGCTGACATTCCGGCACGAACCGAGCCCCGACCTCGTGATGGGGGAAGTCGCGGGTCATCTGCACCCCTATGGGCGGATCCGCCGTCACGGACGCTCCGTCCGCCGTCCCTGTTTTGTTTCCGACGGCGCGCGCCTTGTGCTGCCGGCATTCGGCTCCTTGACCGGGGGCTTGAACGTTCTCGATGAAGCGTGGAGCGGTCTCGTCGCCGGCGATTCATTCACGGCCTATCTGCTGGGCAATGATCGCGTTTATCCCATCGGCGCCCGCAAGCTGCGCGGCGACTGAGCTTTCCGTCCCGACCGGCATTCGCGTTCGTCACGCGGTCTTCCTGCAGCGAAGGCGGCTCGTGATCGGCCGGGTTGCAGGCATCGGAAGGACGGCGGCGCTCGGGGTGATCCCCCGCCGCGACATCAGTCCTTGCGGAACACGACGCCGGCGAGCCAGCCCGTAAACATGGCGATCAGCACGCAGGCGATGCCGTAGAGCAGCGACTGGGTCTGCGCCAGCGTGTAGGTGATCTGCTCGAAGCCGCTCTTGGCGATTGTCAGCTCCTGCGTCTGGCTGGCAAGCAGGGCGCCTCCGCGAAACAGGTGGATCGTGACCGTATAGGTGCCGTGCGGCACATTGGCCGGCAGCGGGATCGAGGTCCGAAACAGCGCGTCGCTCAGAAAATCCACCTTGCCGGATTCTTCCGCGTACAGGCCGCTCTTCAGCTTCAGGCGCACAAAGGCATCGCGATACTCACGCGAATAGGCGAGCTGCTCGCGCTGGCCGGCGGCGACGGGCAGGATAATGTTGTTCACGCCGATCTGCTCGCGCTTGAGCACGGTCGGGGAGGCAATCGAGTCCAGCGGCCGTGATCCGTGTAGCGAGTAGAATGACGGCACATCGCGAAAGGTCAGCGAGTTGCGGTTGACCCAGACGCCGAACAGCTTCTCCTTGCGCCGCGTCACCACATCCTCTGGGCTGCCGGACGCCACGACGACAATGTCATAGGGATCAGGTCGCGAAACGGTAAGCGCATCGCGTTCGATGACACCGAAGACGACGATCTCGGCGCCGGTGAAATTCGATGTGATGCTGACTTTCGGCGCGGAAAGGGAGGTCACCAGGGTTTCCGCCTGTGCCGGAGGTGTCGCGCTCGCATAGGCGAAACCGGTGCACAGGGCGACGGCCTGAAGCGACGGAATGATGCGGGGGCGATTCACGGGCGTCCCTCCGCCCGCACGGCCAGCGAAAACAGCTCGTCCGGCATGATCACCAGGTCGACCGCGAAGCGGACGCCAACCGCGAGGACCACCAGCGCCAGCAGGGCGCGAAGCTGTTCGCCGCGCAGCTTCTGCCCCATCTGCGCACCCAACTGGGCACCCATCACGCCGCCGATCATCAGCGTGAGCGCGAGGACGGCATCCACCGACTGGTTGTTCACGGCGTGCAGGATGGTGGCCGCTGCCATGGTGAAAAGG
This sequence comes from Breoghania sp., assembly GCA_041596535.1. Taxonomy (GTDB): domain Bacteria; phylum Pseudomonadota; class Alphaproteobacteria; order Rhizobiales; family Stappiaceae; genus Breoghania. The sequence continues at coordinate 6,454 of JBFHII010000134.1, forward strand.
ATCTGCACCAGCGAGGTGCCGATCACCACATTGGTGGGCACCCGCAGCAGATAGATCAGCGCCGGCACCATGATGAAGCCACCGCCGATGCCAAGGACCGATCCCAGGAAACCGATGCTCGCGCCAAGCACGATGATCGGTATGACGCTGACATAGAGCCTGGAGCGGCGAAACCGCATCTTGAACGGCAGGCCGTGGATCCAGTTGTGCTGACCCGGCCTGCGCAGGCCGAGTTGCGCGCCGGCACGTGCACGCATGATGGCGCGCATCGATTCAATCAGCATCAGCCCGCCGATCAGGCCGAGGAAGGAAACGTAGGAGATCGAGATGACGAGATCGAGCTGGCCCATCTGGCGCAGCACGGTAAACAGCCAGACGCCGACCCCCGATCCGACGACACCTGCAATCAGCAGCACCGACGCAAGCTTGAAATCAATGGATTTCCGCCGCCAGTAGGTCAGTGCACCGGAGGATGAGGAGGCGACGATCTGTGCGGTGACGGAAGCAACCGCCACAGCCGGAGAAATCCCGG
>JBFHII010000135.1:0-6971 GCA_041596535.1 Breoghania sp.
AACTGTGACATCGCCGGTTCTGTCGAGGGGTTTCTCATGATCTGTTCCGCCGTCCAATCGTTGATGGTCCTCCCCGGGGACCGGCCGCGCCTCGCGAAAGGCGCGGCCGCCGCAGTCGGTGGACCTCAGACAAAGGCCGCCAGCGGATGGGTGGCCGGAACCTTCTCGAACACGGTGTCCCGGATGCCGCTGGCCTCGCGCAGCGCCGAGATCATGGCGTCGTCGGTGGCGAACAGCCCGGCATAGGTCTTGACCCGGCCGAACACCTGCGGCGTGCCGATGACCTCGGCCTTGCAATGCGCCTTACGGAAGACCCGCGCCATCGCCGCGTCATAGACGGAAACCACGTGGGTGAGCCCCACCAGCTTGCCGATCTCGGCCATGCCCAGCAGCAGTTCCACGGTGATCTCGCTGACCTGGCCGTGCGATCGCGAAGCAAGGGCATATTCGGGATCGATGGAGAAGCGCGAGCTTTCCCAGATCAGGGGGCTGCACACGGTCTTGCCGTCGGGCAGCAGCGTGTGAAACACGTCGCGCAGCATGTTGGGCCCGGTGGTCGGCAGCAGCCGGACCGAGCCGCGCACATCGTCCGTCGCCGGATCGATGGACACCACGTACAGCGGGTTGCAGGTGTCGAAGCGGTCGATTTCCCAACCGTCCTCCACCGTCACGTCCCATTTCAGCCGCTCGTGAAACACGTTGGCGCGAATGGTATGCATCCGGTCGACTTCGAACGCATGCTGGTACCGGTCAATTCCTTGGATGAGCCTGATCATTGTCGCCTCTCGTGTTGAGTGAGGAGGCGATGGTCGGACTTTATTACCCGGCTTACCATTCGGCTGATTGGCGGAATAGGGGACGCCATCCCGGGCTGCTATTCTAAAAGATTGATCAGCCGCGCCGATATGGCCCGGGCCCCCGAATGGGGGGCTCGGCGCCAATCGTGCCGGCCCCGGACGATGTCCGGGTGATCCATGAGCTAGAACGTGATGCCGAGATCGGCCCGTAGCGCATGGTCGTACATGCCGGTTCCGAGCTGGCCGGAATAGGCAACACCCAGCGTCGTGTTCGCGCGGATATCGAAATCGAGTCCGGCTTCCAGCAGCAGCGCATCACGCGCCACCGGCGCGCCGTAGACCGTGAAGGCGTTGCCGCCGGCGAGCGCGTGCGTCTGGGACGGGGTCGTCGGGCCGAAGGCGTGCTGCCAGCCGATCAGGCCGGTCGCGCGCGCCGGTGTGTTCCCGAGGGCGATTTCCGTGTCTCCGCGCAGGCCCAGCGTGGCGAATGTGGTGCTGAAGGTCTCGCCCGTGCCGGTCAGCGCCGCCGCGCCGCCGGTCTCGGAGAAGCCGTCGGTGGTATGCCGGACATGCGCCAGCTTCGCGAAGGGTTCGAGCCGGGCGGCGCCCATGGTCACGCCGTAGCCGACTTCGCCGAACACCTGACCGGTGGCTGCGTCATAGGACGACGAAAGACCGTCGCTGAAGCCTGTGAAGGCAACAGTCCGGTCGAACGAGAGGGCATGCCAGCTGTAGGCAGCGCCGGCGCGAAATGCGAGCGCCCCCCATTGCGTCCCACCATAGGCGGCAACATGGACGCTGTCGGCCTCGCCCGACGAGGACCGGCCGTCGAAGGTCGAATGGCTGTAACCGGCCAGCACGCCGAGATTGACGTCGTCGGCGACCGCGCCGTTCACGCCGACGAACAGGCCGCCGACGGCGCGGTCCAGCGCGCCTGCGTTGCCGTCGCTGTCGGTTCTGCCGAGCGCGCCGAAGCTCTGCGCCCACAGTCCGCGACTGGCGGTCGCATCGCCGTCGGCGCCGACGCTTCCAAACGCCGCACGGATGCGATTGTTGGCCGCGTCGCGCACGAACCGGCTGTCCTCGATCAGCGCCGTCTGGGCGGAGCCATGAATCTCGCCCGAAACCGCGTCGAAGGCCGCTTGCGCCTGTGCGGCCGTGTCCAGCATCACGATCGCGTCGTAGATCGCATTGCCCGCGCCGATGCTTTCCAGTTCCACAGCCACGGCCTTCTGGTTCACCGTCAATGCGGCGGTGTCGAGGGCGGCCAGGGCAAGTTCGAGGTAAACATTGTTGGCGTCGTAGCTCAGGGTCGGCGTGATGAAGACACCGGCGGTCGCCTCGTCGAAGGTGTCCACGACACCGCCCGCTGCGGTGATCAGCGTGTAGGGCGCGCCGAACAGGTAATCCGGAGAGGCGGTGACCTGGACCGTGCCGCCATTGAGGGTCACGGTGCCGCTGGCATTGAGCAGATCGGAATTCCCGCCGCCGTCAACCTCGACGGCATAGACCGACCCCGCCTCGAAGGTGACCGAACTCGCGTTGATCGTGCCGATCGAGTTGCCCGGCGCGAAATTGCCGCCTGAGGCGACCGTGACATTGCCGAGCAGGTTTCCCGTGCCGCCCAGCAGGCCGCCGGTAACATCCACCGTTCCGCCGAGCGCGCCGGTGACATACAGGCTGCCGCCGGAGATCGTTGTCGCTCCGTCAAATCCGACGGAGTTGCCTGACAGGGTGGTCACGCCGGCCAGGTGGCTGATGGTGCCTCCGGCGCCGCTCATCTCGGCGGCAAACACGGTTCCCGGGTCCGTGTGGTTGAACACCAGCGTGCCGTCGCTGAAGCTCATCGCAAAGGCGTTCAGCGTTCCTGCGGCCGCGGCCGTTTCGCCTGCGCCCGCGCCGATGTTCACGGTGCCGGCGCCGACGAGGCCAAGATCGAGGCTGTCGCTGGTGACCGTTCCGCCGTCGGAAATCGTCAGAACCCCGTCGCTGTCGGTGCCAAGCGCGATATTGGTGCTGGTCAGCAGGGCGCCGGCGCCGCTGACGGTCACCTCGCCATCGGCCACGAATGTCGTGTCGGCGGTCACGATGCCGTCGGCGGACACCGCAAGGGCTCCGGTGCCGGTGCCACCCACGTTGATGATGGAGCTGTTCAGGGCGGCGCCGTCGACCGTTGCCGTGCCGTTGCCGATCGTCGTGGTGCTGGCCGACACTTCGGCGTCGTCTAAAACCGAGAGGGTTCCTGTGCCAAGGTAGCCGACGAGAAGCGTGTTGGTGTTCAGCAGCGAGCCGGCGCCGGTCACGGCGACCGTCCCGGTGCTGTCCGGGTCGAAACCGATTCGGGTTTCGTCCGTCGCCGTTACCGTGCCGCCCTCGGAAATCGTCAGGGCCCCGCTGCCTGCATCGCCGACGGTCAGGTCCATGCTGTTGCTCCACAGCGAACCGGCGCCGGAGACCGTTGCCGCGCCGGTGCCGCTCGAGGCCGCGCCGATCAGCGTGTCCTGGCTGAAGACCTCGCCGCCGTTCAGGATCATCAGTTCGCCCGCGCCCTGGTCGCCGACGATGATGTCGGTGCTGGTCCACGTTGAACCGGCATCGGTTACGGTGACCACGCCGGCGCCGGACGCATCGCGGCCAAGGCTGCCGGCCGTATTCACGGCCTCGCCGCCGTTCGAAAGCGTCAGTGCGCCGGTGCCTCGCACGCCGACAAACAATTCGCCGGCATTGCTCAGGGTCGCGCCGCTCGTCACCGTGACCGTGCCGTTGCTGTCCGTGTCGGTGCCGATGATCGCGCCGTCGGCGACCGCGACGAAACCGTCGTCGGAGACCGTCAGGGTGCCGTTGCCGCCGTTGCCGACGTAGAGGGCCGCGCTGCTCCAGATTGATGCAGGGCCGGTCACCACGGCCGTCCCGGTGCCGCCCGCGATCACCCCGAGGTGCGCGTCGTCACTTGCCAGGGTGCCGCCGTTGGAGATCGTCAGCGATCCGGTGCCGGTGTTGCCGACGACCGTGATCGCCGCGCCCGCTGCGGCACCATCCACCTCGGTGGCATTGGGCGTGGTGGTGTCGATGATTGCGTCCGTCGCCGCATCCGGCACGCCGGCGCTCCAGTTCGCCGCGTTGAACCAGTCCGTCGATGTCGTACCCAGCCAGTCATCCGCGTGCGCGGTCCCGGGGAAAGCGGCCACGCCAAACGTCAATGCCGCGAGAGCGGATGTCAGAACGGGAATGGCGGTCGTTCGCAGAAGTATTTCTTGGGAGTTTTTGAAGAATTTGTCGGTATCTGAAATGCAAAATGGCATGCAGTCCTCAATATGTTGCAGCTGTCGCCGAAACGACTTGGACTCTTGGATTTTCGGGCTGTGAATGCGCCGCTTTCATTGGTTTTTTTAGGCACGAGGCAGGCGACTGACCATCCGTAAACGCATGTCAGAAATCGCAAAGGGATTTGATAAACAGCGTCGGGTGGTTTCGGCCTGGGCCGCGCGCCCGATCAATCGCGGACGGACTGCCCGCCTTGCGCCGTTTCAGGCTCGACGCACGGGCGTGGGCCGCAAGCGGCCTGAACGATGACGCGTTCGGTTGACGTCGCTGCGCAAGGCCGGTTGCCGTGAAATGCATGTCAAAAAATGCTAATGCATGGCAGAAACCGCAGTGCGAATGGTTCGTGCCGTAATTTATGGTACGAGGCGGCCGATTATGTTGTCTGGTTGAGTTGCGTTTTATGCATTGAGGCAGCAATGGAAGAGTGGATCGACGAGCCTTTCACATCGATTTTGATGCGGAATGAAAGGAGGACGACTGTCGATTCTGCCGGGATGACAGTCACCGCGCGTGTGGACCGTTTCTCGCGGTCGGATATGTTCTGGGTCGACGGGAGCGTCGATGTGCGCGAACCCGGCCTGATGATGCCGACATTGCCAACGGAAGTGCTTCAGCCGATTGTCTTCATCCCACTGACGTTTCAGGGTGACGCGAATGTCATCGTCGCCGATCTTCACCCCAAGTCCTACAATGCGCCAACGGACCTGAGGGCGGTGCGGCTGTATCCGGATTCGATCGTCTACGACTTCCAGAAGGCGACCCGGAACCGGACCTTCGTGCCGTGCGTCGGCGTACAGGCCCTGGCAGACTGGTTTGGCGGCCGATTGCCGAAGGATCTGGCGGGTTTCACCGCCGACTCGATCAGCAGGAGCCTCACCGCGCCCATCATGAACCGCGGTCTGCTGCAAGCGATGGCCCGGCAGATCGACAACTATGACGAGCCGATGCGCAATCTGGCTTTCGAAAGCCTCGCAATGCAGATGATCACGCAGTTTCTGCATGAACTCTGCGGATCGGATGCGCGCAACAGCTCGCTGAGCGCCAGCGAAATCCGCGGCGCCGGTGAGGCGCGCGAACGGCTGCTGCTGGATCTGCGCGATCCGCCGTCGACCAGCGCCCTGGCGGAAATTGCGGGGATGAGCGAACGGCGGCTGGACCATGCGTTTCGCGAGTTGTTCGGTGCCAGCGTGTTCAAGACGTTGACAAACGCACGTCTCGACCACGCCTACCAGGTCCTTCTGACCGGCAAGGTTCCGGTGAAAGAACTCTCCTTCCGTCTTGGATACGCCTATCCGTCGAGTTTCAGCCGGGCGTTCTATCTGCGCTTCGGTCTCTATCCGACACAGGTCCGCGCCGACTGATGTTCCCGCCGACACGGGCAGTCGCTGCTATTCAACGAGATTGATCAGCCGCGCTGACATGGCCCGGGCCACCGAATGGGTGGTGTTCAGCGTGTTGAGCTTGGCGCGGGAGAACTCCATGTAGGTTTTCACCGTGCTGACGTTGATGTTGAGGATCGTCGCGATGTCCGCGTAGGTCTTGCCGGCGGCCGCCCATTTCAGGCATTCCAGCTCGCGCGGGCTCAGCTTGGGAAGCTTCGGCCGCACGTTCTCGGTACGCAGCACCATCTCGTGCACGAAATTGGCGATTGTCTGGAAGTCGCGCATGTAGACCGCTTTCAGGCACCGCCAGTCCCGGTCCGAGGCGTCGCTGGTGATCGAGAACATGGCCGCCTCGCCATGCGCGCCGCGGATCGGAAACGTCATGCCCTGGCTGCCGATACCGAAGTCGTTCGCCTCGCCGAACATCTCCCGCACCCTCGGCTGACTTCGGTCGAACGTCGACCAGTCGGTGGGCAGCATCTGCAGCAGTCCCGAGGGCAGCACCGGATCGATCTCCACAAACCCCCTGTCCTGGTAGTGCTGGATCCACGGCTCCGAGTAGGTAGTTGCGATATAGGGTTCGTTGCGGGTCAGCTCCGGCACCCGCGAGGCAAAATAAACCGCATGCCGCAAGCCATAAAGGTCGGCGATCCGGCGCAACAGCAGCTTGCCCTCGGTAATGGTCTCGATTGTCGCGAATTCCTCGATGAGTATGGAAAATGCACTGTCGAGCTTCATGACGTCCCCCATCCCCGATCCTTCCCGGCGATAGTATCACGCGCACTGTTATCTATGCCAAATATCATGTGCTGGCGTTATTATGTGTATTTTACGCCTGAGGTCACTTTTAGTGCGCCGACGACGTTGGGGGCGTGCGACTTGTCAAGATGTGATCCTGATCATTATTTCGATTTGTCGGCATAGGGGGTCGTTTGTCTGCGACGGACGCCTGGAAACGCTGTGTCGAATAAACGAATACAGCCGGTTGCGATACGGGAAGGGCGCTCGCATTCGCGATTCGTGGCCCATGCAGGGGGCGTGCAGGGGCGGCGGGCAGGGGCGGTGGGCCAAGCCCGTTGTTCCCGCCGGTCATCGTTCCCGGTCATGCGGCGACCGGATGGAACCGGACCGCTTGCCTGGCGATTGCCCCGTGGCGCGTGCCGGCGCCGCGGAACCGGATTGCACCCGGACCGCACGGTCGATGGCGCCGGGCTGGCCGAAAGTGATATGAAATGGCAACACATCATAGCGTCTCAAGGACACATCATGCTGAAGAACCCAAGCCTCCTGAAGCAAGCCGCCCTCGTTGGTGCCGACTGGATCAGCGCCGGCAGCGATGCGATCGACGTGCGCAATCCCGCCACCGGCGAGGTGATCGGCCGGGTGCCGAAGCTTGGCGCGCCGGAGACCGAAGCCGCCATTGCCGCGGCGAAGACCGCGCAGCGCGAGTGGGCGGCGAGAACCGCCA
>JBFHII010000136.1:0-6962 GCA_041596535.1 Breoghania sp.
CCTCCGGAGCGGAGGGCGACGACCTCGCCAGTTAACCGGAAATTAATGGCTTTCGCCCTTTAATAATCATGCCGGGATGGGGTGGTGGATATTTCCCATCGCTTCATGATTTTGCATGGTTGATAAACATGAGCCAACGCGAAGATTTCAAACGGACGATCGCCTTTGGCGACATCGCGTTGTCTTACATGAAGCGCAACGAGCTTCCGGCGATTCCGCGTAACTACGAGCTCTGGTACACCTACGCTGCCGGCTTCAATCAGGCGCTCAACCACGCGGTCAATTCGGTCCTGGAAACCCGCGCGGAGATCAGCAACCAGGACGTCGGTGAAATCTACGACCGCTACCTGTCGCCCAATCATCTGGGTGACCGGATCGACAAGGTCGGAAACAACATCTCCGAAGAACTGGATGGCATCATCCATCTGGTGGAATCGGGCCTTGTTTCGACCGGCGATTACGGCGCCTCTCTGAAGGCGGCTCAAGGCGCGCTGGCATCGGCCACGACGCCATCGCAGGTCAAGAAGCTGATACGCGATCTTGTCGCGGCGACCTCGACGACCGAAAGCGCCAATCACAAGCTCGACGAGCAGCTCAAGGAATCCCGGGCGCATATTTCCGCACTGCAGGAACGGCTTGAATCGATCCGCTACGAGTCGCTGACGGACGAGTTGACGACCCTGGCCAACCGCCGCCACTTCGACCAGTCAATCGAACGGTCGATCGAAGAGGCCGGCGCCAATGGCGAGTCCCTGTCGCTGCTGCTTTCCGACATCGACCATTTCAAGAAGTTCAACGACACGTTCGGCCATCAGACCGGCGATCAGGTGCTGCGGCTGGTGGCGCTTGCGGTGAAGCACAACGTCAAGAGCGAAGACCTGACGTGCCGCTACGGCGGCGAGGAGTTTGCCGTGATCCTGCCGCGCGCCGACGCGAAGAAGGCCAATGAGATCGCCGAACGCATCCGTCATTCGGTGTTTTCCAAGGAACTGATCAAGCGCTCGACCGGCGAGAATCTCGGCCGCATCACGATCTCGGTCGGCGTTGCCAATCTGCGGCCGGACGATACGGCATCCGACCTGATCGCGCGTGCCGACAAGGCGCTCTATGCCGCCAAGGCCGCCGGCCGCAACACGGTCTGCGGTGAGTCCGAGCCCAAGACGGCCAGCACCGCCGCCTGACGGGTCTCACGGACCGCGGCAATCTTCCCGATTTTCATGAACGCCCTAGCGCGACCTGCAGCCACACGCCCCCGCGCCGGTGCGACGCACAGGCTTACTGGCTCAGGTCGAGGCCCATTTGCCAGAAATCGGCTTCCAGCCGCGTGGCATGTTCAAACAGGCTCAGCAGGCGCGGATAGCGTGCCTCGGTCATGGCTCTCGCCGCGAGCGTATCAAGCCTGGCGCGCGCGGCCTCGGCCACCTCGGCATACTCGGAGCTCGCGTATTCCTCGATCCACTCGCGATAGGGATTGGTGTCGTCGAGCGCGCCCGGGATCCGCGCCAGGGCGGCGCCGATCTCGGCATAGCCGACCACGCAGGGCGACAGCGCCACATGCAGGTCCAGCAGGTCGCCGCGCATGCCGGCTTCGAGCACGAAGCGCGTGTATGCCATGGTGGCGGAGGCTTCGGGCAGTGCCTCGAGATCATGCGGGCTCAGGCCCCAGCGTCCGCACAGCCGCACGTGAAGCTGCATCTCGCCGTCGAGGATCGCCTTCAGCGTCTCGTTGGCGCCCTGCATCTCCTCCAGTGTCGAGGACTTGTAGATGGCCAGCGCATAGGCGCGCGCGAAATGGATGAGAAACAGGTAGTCCTGGGCGAGATAGTGGCGGAAGGAGGCGGCGGCCAGGCTGCCGTCGCCCAGGCCCGCCACGAACGCATGCCCGGTGTATGCGGCCCATTGCGGCGCCGCATCGCGCTTGAGACGATCGAAAAGCTGCATGAAACGGAGAAAACCTAGTTCGCGATGGCGGAGGCGTCGGCGGGCTTGATCTCCACCGATTCACCGCAGCCGCAGGCCGACACCGGGTTAGGATTGGAAAAGGTGAAGCCCGAGGACAGCGTGGTGACCTCGTAATCCATCACGGTGCCGAGCAGAAACAGCACCGCCGTGGGATCGACGTAGATCCGCACGCCCTTGTCCTCGACCACGTCACCGGGAGCGTTCTCGTCGCGCACGTAGTCCATCGTGTAGGACATGCCGGCGCAACCGGCATTCTTCAGGCCGATCCGGACACCGTACACCGGCTCGTCGGACGCGGCGATGATCTCGCGCACCCGTTCGGCCGCAGCGTCTGTCAGCGAGATTACCTGAAAGCCAGCCATATTCGGACACCTGCTCGATTTGCCCGCCAAACGGCGGATCGTGCGTTAATACCAGTCGAGAGCGACGCGGGCCTCATCCGACATGCGCGAGGGATCCCACGGCGGATCGAACACCATATCGACGGTCACCGGACCGACGCCGGGTACCGCGGAGACCGCGTCCTGTACCCAGCCCGGCATCTCGCCGGCCACCGGGCAGCCGGGCGCCGTCAGGGTCATGTCGATGGCGATGGAGCGATCATCCTCGATATCGACCTTGTAGATCAGGCCGAGTTCGTAGATGTCGCAGGGAATCTCCGGATCGTAGACGCTCTTGAGCGCCGCGACGATGTCGTCCGTCAGCTTCGCCAGTTCTTCCGGCGGCAGGGCAGAGCCCGTGCCGGAAATGTCGCTCTGGGTCGCGGCGGATTCCGCCGGAGCTGCGTCCGCTTCCCGAACTGTCATGTCTTCGCTCATTGTCACGTCCCGTGCTTCGGTATGCGCCCCTGCATCGCGGTAAGGTGCGGTTCCTCAGGCGAAAAACTTCTGCGCCTTCTTCAAGGCATCCACCAGTGCATCGACCTCTTCCATCGTATTGTAGAGGCCGAACGAGGCGCGACAAGTCGAGGTCACGCCGAACCGGCTCAGCAACGGCTGGGCGCAGTGGGTTCCCGCGCGGACCGCGACACCCGAGCGATCGATGATCGTCGAGATGTCATGCGCGTGGGTTCCCTCGATCTCGAACGAGATGATAGCCCCCTTGCCGGGCGCCGTCCCGAAAATCCTCAAGCTGTTGATCTTCGACAACTGCTCGTGGGCGTAGCGGCTCAGTTCCGCCTCATGCGCGGCGATCCGATCCCGTCCCAGACCTTCCATATAGTCAAGGGCGGAGGCCAATCCAATAGCCTGGACGATCGGAGGCGTGTCGGCCTCGAACCGGTGCGGCGGATCGTTGTAGGTCACCATGTTCTCGGTGACGTCGAGGATCATCTCTCCGCCGCCCTGGAACGGCTGCATCGCGGCGAGCCGCTCCTTCTTGCCGTAGAGCACGCCGATACCGGTCGGCCCGTAGACCTTGTGGCCGGTGAAGACATAGAAATCGCAATCCATGTCCTGCACGTCGACCGGCATGTGCACCGCCGCCTGGCTGCCGTCGACCAGTACCGGAATGCCGCGCGCATGGGCGATGCGGCAGACTTCCTTCACCGGCACCACCGTGCCGGTCACATTGGACATCTGGGTGATGGCGACCAGCTTGGTGCGGTCGTTCAGCAGCTTCTCGAACTCGTCGAGCTGGAACGAACCGTCATCGGCCACCGGAGACCAGCGCAGCACCGCGCCCTTGCGCTCGCGGTGGAAATGCCACGGCACGATGTTGGAGTGGTGCTCGAGGATCGAGATCACGATCTCGTCGCCCTCGCCGATCTCCTCCTCGCCGAACCCGTAGGACACCAGATTGATGGCTTCCGTGGTCGAGCGGGTGAAGACGATCTCGTCCGTCGACGGCGCGTTGAGGAAGGCGCGCACGGTCTCGCGCGCCGCCTCGTAGTTCTCGGTTGCGGTGTTCGACAGGTAATGCAGGCCGCGATGCACGTTGGCATATTCCTCGGAATAGGCCTTCGAGATGCGGTCGATCACCGACTGCGGCTTCTGTGCCGAGGCGCCGTTGTCGAGATAGACCAGCGGCTTGCCGTAGACCTGTTTGCTCAGGATCGGAAAATCCCGGCGCACGGCCTCGACGTCGTAAGGCGCCATGTCCAGCCGATCGGCAACGTCGGAGTTCATGTCGGTGTTCCCTGTCAGCGCGCGAGCCAGGCCCGGGCGCGCTCTTCAAGATTGGCGACGACATCGTCCTCGCCGATTTCCTCGATGGCTTCCGCAAGGAAGGCCAGCACGAGCATCGTGCGCGCCTCGGCTTCCGGAATGCCGCGGGCACGCAGATAGAACAGCAGGTCCTCGTCGATCTGCCCGGACGTGGCCCCGTGGGCGCACTGCACGTCGTCGGCGAAAATCTCGAGCTCCGGCTTGTAGGCCATCTCGGCCTCGTCCGACAGCAGCAAGGACTGGGTCATCATCTGGCCATCGGTCTTCTGGGCATGCGGATGCACGTTGATCCGGCCTTGGAAGACACCCTTGGCACGGTCGTCGATGACCGCCTTGAAGTACTCACGGCTGTCGCAGTTGGGCACAGCGTGGTCGACGACCAGCGTGATGTCCGCGTGCTGATCGCCGTTGATCAGCGTGGTGCCGCGCAGGCCGACCGTGGAATTCTCGCCGGCACAGGTCACGAACGCCTGGCCGCGCGACATCCGGGCGCCGGAGGTGAAGGTGAACTGGTTGAAGGTTACCTTCTCGCCCAGCTGCGTCAGGAACGAGCTGATGTGCAAGGCGTCATGCGCCTCTTCCTGCAGCTTGACCCAGCCGATGTCCGCACCATCGGCCGCGTAGAGCTCCACCGCGACGTTGGTCTGATAGCCGTTGCTCTCGTAACCCTCATAGGCGTCGAGAAAGCGCACCCTGGCCCCCTCGCCCACATGCACCACGTGGCGCATGTAAGAGGCGGCGGCCGGACCGGTGGCGATGTGCAGAAGCTCGATCGCCTTGTCGACGGTTGCTCCATCGGCAACGCGGATCAGCGCGCCGTCGCGCATGAACGCGGTGTTCAGGCCGATGGCCGGATCGGCAACCTTGGCCGCCAGATCGCCCAGGCCGTCGGGACGGCCCTCGGCCAGCGCCGCGCCCAGCGAGGCGATGGTGACGCCCTCGAGCCCGTCGAGCTCCGACAGATCGGCGCAGAACAGGCCGTTGACGAACACGACGCGATAGCCCGCCGCCTCGCCAAAATCCTTGACGCTGGCAAGTGCGCGCCTGGCCTGCTGCGGATCGGCGGCCTCGGCGAGCGGCAGCGCCTCGCGGATCTCGCGGCGCAGATCGGTGTATCTCCACTCCTCGACGCGGCGATTGGGCAGGCCACGCGCCTCGAAGCCCTTGAAGGCTTCGGCGCGAATGCCGGCCACCGCATCACCGCCGGGCAGCGCGCCCTTCGCGGAGGCGTACTGGTCGATCAGCCCCCGCTCGGCTGCTGTGCGAAGCGTTTGTGCATTGGATGTCATGATGTGCTCCGCCTTCACGCCGCCGCTTCGATGTAGTCGGCATAGCCGTTCTTCTCGAGCTCGAGTGCCAGCTCCTTGCCGCCGGTCTTGACGATCCGGCCGCGCGACAGAACGTGCACCACGTCCGGCACGATGTGGTCGAGCAGACGCTGGTAGTGGGTGATGACCACCATGGCGCGTTCCGGCGAGCGCAGGGCGTTGACACCCTCGGCAACAACCTTGAGCGCATCGATGTCGAGGCCGGAATCGGTCTCGTCGAGCACGCAGAGCGTCGGCTCCAGCAGCGCCATCTGCAGGATTTCCGAACGCTTCTTCTCGCCGCCGGAGAAACCGACGTTGAGCGGACGCTTGAGCATATCCGGCGTGATGTTCATCTGCGCCGCCTTCTCGCGCACCAGACGCATGAAATCGGGCGTGGCCAGCTCGCCCTCGCCGCGCGCCTTGCGCTGGGCGTTGAGCGCGGTCTTCAGGAACGTCATGGTGGCGACGCCCGGGATCTCGATCGGGTACTGGAAGGCCAGGAACATGCCGGCAGCGGCGCGCTCGTCAGGCCCCATTTCCAGCATGTTCTCGCCGTTGAACAGGACCTCGCCCTCGGTCACTTCGTAGTCTTCCTTGCCGGCCAGGATATAGGACAGCGTGGACTTGCCGGAGCCGTTGGGGCCCATGATGGCGTGCACCTCGCCGGCGTTGACGGTCAGGTTGACGCCGCGCAGGATTTCGGTGCCGTCTTCTGCGATGCGGGCGTGCAGGTTCTTGATCTCAAGCATGGTCGTTCTCGGTCTCTGTAATCTGAATGGAATGGTGTCGCGGGAGCGGGCGGCCTAGCCGACCGACCCCTCAAGGCTGATCGAGATCAGCTTTTGAGCCTCCACCGCGAATTCCATCGGCAGCTGCTGGATGACGTCCTTGACGAAGCCGTTGACGATCAGCGCCACTGCTTCCTCGTCGCTCAGGCCGCGGGCCTGGCAGTAGAACATCTGGTCGTCGGAAATCTTGGACGTCGTCGCCTCGTGCTCGAAAACGGCGCTGGCGTTCTTCGATTCGATGTAGGGCACGGTGTGCGCGCCGCACTGATCGCCGATCAGCAGGCTGTCGCACTGTGTGAAGTTGCGCGCGTTCGACGCCTTGCGGTTGGCCGAGACCAGGCCGCGGTAGGTGTTCTGCGATCTGCCCGCGGCGATGCCCTTGGAAATGATCCGGCTGGACGTGTTCTTGCCCAGGTGAATCATCTTGGTGCCGCTGTCCACCTGCTGATAGCCGTTGGAGATGGCAATCGAATAGAACTCGCCGACGCTGTTGTCGCCGCGCAGGATGCAGCTGGGGTATTTCCAGGTGATCGCCGAGCCGGTCTCGACCTGGGTCCAGGAGATCTTGGCGCGGTCGCCACGGCAATCGCCGCGCTTGGTGACGAAGTTGTAGATGCCGCCCTTGCCCTCGCTGTCGCCGGGGTACCAGTTCTGCACCGTGGAATACTTGATTTCCGCGTCTTCCATGGCGATCAGCTCGACCACGGCGGCGTGCAGCTGGTTCTCGTCGCGCTGCG
>JBFHII010000137.1:0-6938 GCA_041596535.1 Breoghania sp.
CACGCCGTTCGACATCGCGATCGTCGCCACGCCGCCGGAGAGCCACCGCGATGTCGCCGTGCCGCTGCTGGAGGCCGGCGTGCATTGCCTGGTCGAAAAGCCGCTGGCGCTCCGTGCCGATGATATCGAGGCGATGATCTCCGCCGCGGCGCTCGGAGGGGCGGCGCTTGCCGTCGGCCACAACGAACGCTTCAACGTCAACATCGAACGCTGCGTTGCGGTGCTTGGCGATGCGGCGGGGCAGATCGGGACCGAGCGCATATCACCGCTTGCACCGGGGGCCAGCCAGGCCGATGCCATCGCCGATCTGATGGTGCACGATCTCGACTGGATCGTGCGCAGGGAACGGCGCTCGGATTGCGATATCGCCGTTCTCGACAGGGCACGGGTGGAGGAGCGGTTGCGGCATGTCAGGTGCCGTCTGGATTACGGATCGCGCCGCTACGAGCTGACGGCCGGCTACGCGGGCAGCACGCGCACGAGGACCATCCAGGTGACGCCCGCCGGAGATGCGCCGCAGGTGTTCGATCTCACGGAATTGCCGCCGGAGCGGGACGGCGATCCGCTGTCGCGTCAGGCGCGCTCCTTCCTCGATCTGTGTGACGGACGGCCCGCGGCGGTGTCGACCGGGGCGGAGGCGCTGCCGGTCTTACGTCTTGCGGAGCGCATCCGCGCCCTGTGTCTCCGCCCGGCGCTGGCCGTTCAGGGCTGCTCATGACGCGGCGTGTGCCCTTCGTCGACCTGCAGGCCGAGTGGCAGCCGCTGAAGGACGAGACCCTCAGGCGGATTGCCGCGGTTCTCGAGCACGGACGGTTCGTCGCGGGTCCGGAGGTCGGGCAACTCGAAGAGCGTCTTGCGCGGGAGGCGGGCGCTGCGCACGCGATCTCCTGCGCCTCTGGAACCACCGCGCTGCTGATGGCCATGCTGGCGCTGGAGATCGGCCCGGGCGACGAGGTCGTCATGCCGGCCTACACCTTCGCCGCACCGGCCGAATGCGCGATGCTCCTCGGGGCGTCGCCCGTGTTCGTGGACGTCAGTTGCCCGTCGGGGCTTGTCGATGCGGCTGCCGTTAACGCGGCGATCACCCCCAGGACCAAGGCCATCGTGGCGGTGTCGCTCTACGGGCTTCCCGCCGGTTTCAAGGCGATCAACGCCGTGGCGTCGCGCCACGGCATCCCGGTGATCGAGGATGCCGCGCAGAGTTTCGGCGCCGCGCTGCACGGCAGGCGCAGCGGCTCGCTGGCGCTCATTGGCTGCACCAGCTTCTTTCCCACCAAGGGGCTGGGCGGCGCGGGCGACGGCGGCGCGGTGTTCACCGACGACGCGGAACTCGCCGAGTGCCTGCGGCAGATCCGCGATCACGGCCAGAGCGGCAGGTATCGCCATCAACGGTTGGGGCTGAACGGTCGCCTGAACTCGATTGCCGCCGCGGCCCTGCTGGTTCGCCTCGACGGATTCGATGCGGCCATCGCGCAGCGGCGGCGGGTCGGCGATGCCTATGACGCGCGGCTTTCCGACGCACGCACGGCGGGCCTGCTGGACTTCACGGTCATCGGCAACGGCACGGCGAGCGCCCGCGCGCAATATGCCGTTCTGGTCGACGATCGGGACGCCGTCGCTGCGGATCTTCACGCCGCCGGTATCGAGACCGCCGTGCACTATCCGGTGCCGCTGCATCGCCAGCCGGCCTTTGCCTGCGCGCCGGTATCCGGCAGCCTGCAAGGTGCCGAGGCAATGGCGTCGACGGTGTTGTGCCTTCCGATATACCCCGGCCTCGCGCCGGAGGACGTCGATCGGGTGGCGGATGCGCTGTGCGGCATTCTCCGCCGCCGTTCCGCCGGCGCCTGAGGGCAGGGCAAACAACCCGGGATGCGGTCCGTGACGCCGCGTGAGCCTTTCTGGCGGCAAACCAGTGCTTGGCAAAGCCATGCGAATTTGGTCTTCTGCATCCGCCTCTTTCCACGCGGTCATGGACTCATGACCCAGCCTGCTTGTCCAGCATGAACCGGTCCGAAAAAATCTGCGCGGCCCTGCGCACCGCCATTCTCGAGCGGGCGTTGCATCCGGGCATGAAACTGCCCGAGGATTCGCTGGGTGAGCGCTTCGGCGCCAGCCGGACGATCGTGCGCCAGGCGCTGGAGCGGCTGGCGGCGGAAGGGTTGGTGGAGCTTCGGCGCAATCGCGGCGCAACGGTGGCAACACCGAGCCTGGAGGAGGCGCGCGACCTTTTCGAGCTGCGAAGCCAGGTCGAGGATCTGGTGGTCAGCCGCCTGGCCGCGAATTTTACGCCCGCGCATCTGAAGGCCCTGAACGCGCATCTGGAAAAGGAAATCGCGGCCGAGGAGGGGCCCGAGCCGGTGTCGATCCGCCTGGCCACCGAGTTTCACATCCTGCTGGCGGAACTGACCGAAAGCCCGGTGCTTTACCGCTATGTGGTGGAGGTCGGCTATCGCTGCGGCCTGACGCTGGCGCTGTACGCGCGCCCGCATTCCACCGATTGCGGCATCCAGGAACACCGCGAGATCATCGACGCGCTGTCCACGGGTGACGAAGCGCGGGCACGCAAACTCATGCGCGGCCATCTGGGCGCGGTCGCCGACCGCGCCCTGATCAAGACGGAATCCAGGGGCCAGTCGCTCTACCTCGATGCCCTGGAGCCCTATGCCCGGGCGGTCCGGGAAGGCGGCTAGCCTTCTGGCAGTCTAGGCCTCGATGCCCATCCGGGTCAGGATGCGCTCGGCGCTGTCGTTCCACACATCCATCTTGGTGATCTTGCCGTCCTCGACCTCGAAACGGTCGACGTAGCGGTTGCCCTCGAACGGCGTCCCGTCCGGCCATTCGCCGTACAGCGTACCGACGGAATAGACCACGGTGCCGCCGGCGCCTTCAGCCACATCGAAGGTGTCCATCCGCTTCTTCACCCACTTGTAGCGCCCGGCGTTGAAACCGGTCGGGCCGGAGGGGTGGTCGAAGACACGGCCGCCGGTGAAGGTGATCGTAACGCTGTCGGCGACGAAGGTGGCGGCCAGGTCCGGATCCGGCTTCATGGAAGCCTCCAGGTAGTCATACACGATGCGTGCTTCCGGGCTGAGACGGTCGGCGGAGGTGGTCATGGGGTGTTCCGTTCGTGCTGAGATCGTTGTGCACATGATAGCGGCATGCCGGTCATGTTTGCATGCAAAATTTGTATGCAATTATTGCATGCAATCTGGGCGAAACTCGTTTCCAATCCTGTTCACCCATGTGCTGATTTCTATTAAGTCATTGTTATTTAGTCATTATACGACTCTGGCATCGTGCTTGCTTTGTTGGGGGTATCGGATCGATCGAAATGAAATCCAGAGGAGCACAGCATGCAGTCTTCCCGTTATCTCCCCAAGATGACGCGCCGCGTCCTGATGTCGGGTGTCGTCGGCCTCGCGGTCGCCGCCAGCGTTCCGGCACTGGCCGCGGACACCATCAAGATCGGCCTCGTCGCCGCGCTGTCGGGCCAGTCGGCCAAGTCGGGCCAGGCCATCACCCGCGGCCTGGCGATCGCGCTCGACGAAATCAACGCAAAGGGCGGCGTGCTGGGCAAGCCGCTGGAACTCGTCAGCCGCGATGATGAGAGCAACCCGGGCAAGGGCCTGGTCGCCGCGCGCGAACTGGTACAGCGTGAAGGCGTCGCGGCGCTGATCGGTGGTCTCGATACGCCCGTGTCCTTTGCCATCGTGCCGTTCGTCAACCAGTCGAAGGTGCCGTTCGTCGGCCCCTGGGCTGCCGGTACCGGCATCACCAAGAATGGCGCCGAGGAGAACTACGTCTTCCGCGTGTCCGCGGTCGACGAATACGTGGACGAGGCGATCACCGAATATCTGGTCTCCAACTACGGCTCCAAGAAGCCGGGCATGATCCTCATCAACAATCCCTGGGGCGAGTCCAACGAAAAGGGTCTGCTCAAGGCGCTCGAGAAGCGCGGCATGGAGCACGCCGGTATCGAGAAGTTCGAGTCCAACGATGTGGACGTGGTGCCGCAGCTGACCCGGCTGAAGGAAAACGGTGCGGACGGCCTGTTCGTCGTTGCGAACGTGGCGCCCACCGCCCAGGTCGTCAAGTCGCTCGACCGCATGGCCTGGGACGTGCCGCTGGCCTCCCACTGGGGCCCGTCCGGCGGCCGCTTCACCGAGCTTGCCGGCAAGAGCGGCGAGAAGTTGCACTTCATCCAGACGTACCTCTTCACGGAGGGTGATCCGAAGAGTGACGCCATGTTCGCAAAGCTTCAGAAGGCGTTTCCGGAAATCAAGACGCGGGCTGATGTGACCCCGGCGACGGGCATCGCCAACGCCTATGACGCGATGCTGCTGCTGGCCGCGGCGATCGAGAAGGCCGGCTCCACCGATGGTCCGGCAATCCGTCAGGCCATGTATGACATCGAGAATGTCGAAGGTCTGATCAAGACCTACGCGGATCCGTTCTCTCCGGAAGACCAGGACGCGATCGGTCCCGCCGACTATGTCTTCGCGCATTTCGTCGAGGGCGAGATCATCCCGCTGAAGGACTAGGCCACGCGGCCTCCCGCGCGTCGTCTTCGATGCGCGGGAGCGCCTTTCCGAATGCGGGCCCAGACCCGGCACGAACAACACCTCAGCGGGAAACGCGCATGACCCTTTTGATCGCCGCGCTCGTCACCGGCATCGGGCTTGGAAGCATGTACGGGCTGATCGCCCTGGGCTTCCAGATCACCTATTCCGTCTCCTCGACCGTCAATTTCGCGCAAGGCTCGGTGGTCATGCTCGGCGCGGTGCTGGGATACGTCCTGATCGAGCGGGTCGGACTGCCGTGGTACGCGGCCTACCCGCTGGCGATCATCGGTTGCGGACTGTTCGGCTGCCTGGTGGAAATCCTGCTGGTACGTCCCTTCGCGATCCGCAATTCCGAAGCCTGGCTGATGGCGACGGTGGCCGGCGGCATCTTTCTCGACAACGCGGTGCTGTTCACCTTCGGCAACGAGCCGCGGACGCTTTCCTCGGTGCTGACGCAGTCCACCTGGCAGTTTGCCGGCACCGGCATCTATCCGCAGCAGATCCTCATTCCCTTCGCGGCCATCGGCGTTGCGCTCGCCCTGCATGTGCTGTTCCGCAAGACGCTGCAGGGGCGCGCCTTGCTGGCCGTGGTGCAGAACCTTCAGGCCGCGCGGCTGATGGGCATCAACACCACGGCGATGGTCACCGGTTCCTTCGCCTTGTCGTCCATGCTGGCGGGTGCAGCGGGCCTGCTGATCGCGCCGCTGCTGTCCGTCCATTCCGACATGGGAACGCTGTTCGGCCTGAAGGCCTTCGCGGTCGCCATCCTCGGCGGCATGACGTCTGCCTCGGGCGTGATGCTCGCGGGTTTTCTCTACGGTCTCGTCGAGGCGCTGGTGACCACCTACCTCGGCTCGTCGTCCACCCACATCGTCGTTTTCGCCCTGGTGATCCTGGCGCTGACATGGAAGCCGGACGGTCTCTTCGGTCGTCCCGCCGTCAAGAAGGTCTGAGGATCAGAAACCGATGCAGAAACTCATGTCCCGGGCGGCGCTCGATCTCTTCATCGTGGCTTTGACGATTGGCGGCGCCATCGTTGCCGCAACGGCCGGCGGCTACACCCAGTTCGTGCTGGGGCTGGTGGCGCTGACCACCATTCTCGGCGTCGGGCTCAATGTCCTGTACGGGCTGACCGGCCTTGTCTCGCTCGGCCAGGTCGGCTTCTTCGCCATCGGCGCCTACGCCAGCGGTATCCTGACGCTTCAGGGCGTCAGCTTCTGGCTGGCATTGCCGTCCGCCGCACTGCTGGCCGGGCTGGCCGGTTGCCTGCTGGCGATCCCCGCCGTGCGCATGGCCGGTCCGTTTCTCGCCATGGTCACCATCGCCTTTGCCTTCATCGTCGAGCATGGCGCGGTCGAATGGCGCTCGATGACCGGTGGCCAGAACGGGCTCATGGGTTTCCCGATGCCGGAAATCGGCGGCTATGTGTTCGCGGAACGGGATCTGGTTCTCCTCGCCATCGTCCTGGCGGGTCTGTCGCTCTATCTCTACCGGCGCCTCGCCGACAGCGGCTGGGGCATGGCGATGACCGGCATCCGCGATGCCGAGATCGCGGCAAGCTCGCTCGGCTACAAGCCGTTTGTCGTCAAGTCCGCGGCGTTCGCCATTGCCGCGGCACTGGCCGGTCTGGCCGGCGGGCTGTTCACGCCGCTGATGATGTTCATCGCGCCGAGCAACTTTCCGTTCTCCCAGTCGATCCTCTATCTGTTCGCCATCCTGATCGGCGGCGCGGGCACCGTGCTGGGGCCGCTGGCAGGATCGCTGGTGACGGTGCTGCTGCCGGAATTCCTGTCCGGTCTCGCGGAGTACCGGCTGCTGTTCTTCGGCGCGCTGCTGGTGGTGGTGCTGCTGATCGCGCCTCGCGGGCTGGTGGGCACGGTGACGGCCTTCCTGCCGCGCTCCCGGCGCGCCATCACACCGGCTGCGGCAGCCGACGTCGAGGCCTTCATCGCCGCCGCCCGGCCGCAGGTTCTCGAGATCGCGAACCTGGGCATCTCCTTCGGCGGCGTGCGCGCGGTGGAAGGTGTGTCGCTTGCGATCCGGCCGGGGCAGGTGACCTCGGTGATCGGTCCGAACGGCGCAGGCAAGACCACGATCCTCAACATGGTCAGCGGTTTCTACCAACCGACGGATGGCAGCATCCGTCTGGGTGATGCGGACCTGACCGGCCTGCCGGCGCATGAGGCGGCCCGGCACGGCATCGCGCGCACCTACCAAACGACAAAACTGTTCGAGAAGATGTCGGTGGTCGCCAACGTGATCTCGGGCATGCCGCGCGGCGTGATGCGGGCGCCGTTCACGGCCATTGAATCGGCGGAAAACCTGTCGCGGGCAGCCGGGCTTCTGCGTTACTGCGGCTATACCGGCGATCTCGAC
>JBFHII010000138.1:0-6908 GCA_041596535.1 Breoghania sp.
CGAACCCGTCGGCGCGGGCCATGAGCGGACCTGCGGCGGGAAGCTTGTCGATGCCCGAGGCAACGGATTGCGGGCCGAGCGGTGCGAGTTTGCCGATCCGCACCTCGTTTACGGTGAACGTGCTCATGTCCCGGCTTGCCTTCCGATCAGTTCCAAGAGGGGCGCGCTTTCTGCCCGAGATGATGGGTACAGGCGACCCGTGACAGGCCCGTCGAGGCGATGGCTCTCCCCGACGTTCATCGCCTTAAACGCCTCCGCCCAGACATACGCCTGCCCGTTCGCAGGGCTCAAGTTCCAGTTGCAGCGTCGCATGGCCGATGCCGAAGTCGTCCTCCAGTCCGTCGGTGACACGGTCGAGGAAGCCGTCGGCGTCGGTGCCCCGCCAGACCAGATGCACCGCCAGCGCCGTGCGCGTGGTCGATAGCGGCCAGATGTGCAGGTCGTGCACATTGCTGACGCCCGGCTGAGCGCCCAGCCAGTCGGCCACCGCCTGCCGGTCGATGGCCTCGGGCACACCATCGAGTTCCAGCCGCAGCGATGATCGCAGCAACCCCCAGGCCGTCCAGGCGATCAGCAGGCTGACCGCGATCGCCACCGCCGGGTCAAGCCACTGCCAGCCGGTCAGCAGGATGCCGCCCGCCGCCAGAACCACCGCCCCGGACACCGCCGCATCGGCGGCCATGTGCAGGTAGGCCCCCTTGGCGTTGAGGTCCTCCTTTTGCGACTTCATGAACAGCAGTGCCGACCCCGTGTTCACGGCGATGCCGACCAGCGCGACCAGCAGGATCGTCAGCCCCGGCACCTCGACCACCGTCTGGAAGCGGTGCACCGCTTCCCAGATCACCAGCACGACGCCGACCAGAATGGCCAGCGCGTTCAGCATGGCGGCGATGATCGTCGCCCGGCCGTAGCCGAAGGTATAGGCGGCGTTGCCCGCCTGCTTGGCCAGCACCGCGGCGCCCCAGGCGATCAACAGACCGGCCACGTCGGTCAGGTTGTGCGCTGCATCCGCCAATAGCGCGAGCGAGCCGGTCGTCAGCCCCGCGATCGCCTCGACGATCACATAGGCGGTGTTCAGCCCGACGGCCCAGCGGAAGGCGGGACCCAGGTCGGTTGGCGGCTTGTGACTGTGGGCATGATCATGCGCCATTGGCTTGTTCTTTCCGCCGGATCGTGCCGACCAGTTCGGTTGCACCAGCCAGAGTGTTGTAGATGGTGCCGAATTTTTGCAGGTTCCGGTGCAGGAGATCGATCCGCGCGTCGGGCTCGTCCGTGTCCACGACGATCTCGTAGCCGATGCGGACCATCTTCGGCGGGCTGTCCTGCCGCACCCCGTGCAGTGAAACCTCGATGCCGCGCATGTCGAACTTCAGCACCGGCACCACGCGTTCCGTTCCCTTCAGGATGCAGGCCGCAAGGCTGGCCAGCAGCAGTTCCGCCGGATTGAAGGCATCGGCCCGACCGGCCATGTCGGTGTCGAGCGCGATCCGTGCGTCCTTGGTCGCGGCCTCGGAGCCGTGACTGTCGACCCGGTGTGCGCTGACGCGATACTCAAGCATCGTTTTCATTCCATCTGTTCAAAGGGTTGTCCAGGCGTTGCGGCTCGGCACGGCGCCACTCCGCCTTGCCCGCGACGGCCCGGCTCATGCGCCGAGCCAGCCATCCAGTTTTGCCGCATCCGGCAGGCCGCCAGCGTGGACCAGCTTGCCGTCGACCGCGATGCCCGGCGTCGACATGACGCCCGCCATGGCGATGGATTTCGCGTCGGTGACCTTTTCCACCGCGACCTCGACGCCGATCCGGGATGCGGCGTCCTTGATCATGGCTTCGGTCGCCTCGCAGCGTTTGCAGCCGGGGCCGTAGACTGTGACGTTTTTCATGTGCGTGTCCTCGTGGTGCGTCAGGAAAGGCGTTCGACGGCCAGCGCGATACCCTGTCCGCCACCGATGCAGAGGGTGACGACACCGCGCTTCAGCCCGTCCCGGGCCATGGAATGCAAAAGGCGGGTGGTCAGGATCGCGCCGGTTGCGCCGATCGGGTGGCCATGCGCGATGGCGCCGCCTTCGACATTGACAATGTCCTCCGGCAGGCCCAGTTCGCGCAAAACGGCCAGCGCGATGGCGGCGAAAGCCTCGTTGATCTCGATGCGTTCGACATCGCCGGTCGTCCAACCGGCGCGTTCCAGCGCCTGGTGCACCGCCGGGACAGGTCCGATGCCGAACATTCCCGGCTCCACCGCGCCGACGCCGAAGGACACGAGGCGGGCGGCAGGCGTCAGTCCCTGCGCCTCGGCGAAGCCGCGGTCCGCGACGATCATTGCCGCCGCACCTGAGTTCAACCCGGGCGCGTTGCCCGCTGTAATCGTGCCGTCCTTGCGGAAGGCGGGCTTGAGCTTTGCAAGAGAATCCAGCGTCGTGTCGGGACGGTTGTGCTCGTCGCGTGCGAAGCTGACGGTCCCCTTGCGGTTCGCGATCTCGACGGGCGCGATCTCGGCATCAAAGGCGCCGGCCGCCTGGGCCGCCGAAAACCTCTGTTGCGAGCGTGCCGCCCATGCGTCCTGATCCTCGCGGCTGATTTTGTATTTCTCGACCAGATCCTCGGTGTGCCAGCCGGAATGCTTGTCGGAGAAGGCGTCGTTCAGACCGTCGCGCAGCATCGCGTCATAAACCTGGCCGTCACCCATGCGATAGCCCCAGCGTCCGCCCGGCATCAGGTAAGGCGCCATGTCCATGTTCTCGCAGCCGCCGGCGACAGAGGCGCGTGCGAACCCCAGCCAGACCTCCTGCGCGGCCGAGGCGATGGCCTGGGCGCCGGAGCCGCAGACGCGATTGACGGTCATCGCGGGCTTGTCCACCGGGACACCTGCATGGATTGCCGACTGGCGGGCCGGGTTCATCTTGTTTCCCGCCTGGATCACATTGCCCATCACGACACTGTCGAGCGCCTCGGGCGCCAGACCGGCGCGGCGCAGGCTCTCGCGGATGGCGACGGCGCCGAGATCGACCGCGGGCGTGCTCTTGAGCGTCCCGCCGTAGGTGCCAATCGCGGTGCGCGTCGGGCAGCAGATCACAACTTCGGGCTTCGACATGAGGGGTCTCCAGGTTTTGAAGGGGCGCGGACAGCCGGGTGGCTTCCGGAAGACGGGCTTGCGGCGCGCGGATCAGAGGAGGGCGTTGAAGAGAAAGCCGGTGGCGAGGATGCCGGCGGATACGACGGCGATGAAGATGGCGATCAGCCGGTAGGTCAGCACCTGCTTGAGGATGACCATCTCGGGCAGCGACAGCGCGATGACGGACATCATGAAGGCCAGCGTCGTGCCGAGTGCCGCACCCTTGCCGAGAAGCGCCTCGACGATGGGGATGACGCCGGCAGCGTTGGTGTACATCGGCACGCCCACGGCCACGGCCGCCGGAACCGACCACCACGCCTCGCCGCCCATGATCCGCAGCATCATCGCCTCGGGCACATAGCCGTGAATCGCCGCGCCGATGCCGATGCCGACCAGCACCCAGATCCAGACTTTGCCGACGATCTCGCGCACCTGCTCGACGCCGATCTTCAACCGGTCAACGAGCGTAAGCCGTTCTTCGGGCAGGTCACCCACCGGGCCCGCGTTCAACTCGCGCACCCAGTACTGCAGGTAGCGTTCGAGCTTCATGCGGCCAAGGATGAAGCCCGAGACCGTGGCGATGGAGAAGCCGAAGACGAGATAGATCGTGGCGATCTGCCAGCCGACCAGTCCGTACAGAAGCCCCAGCCCCACCGGCCCGACCATCGGTCCGGCGATCAGGAAGGAAAAGGTCACGCCGAGCGGAATGCCCGCGGAGACGAAGCCGATGAAAAGCGGCACCGAGGAACAGGAACAGAACGGCGTCAGAACACCGAGTGTCGCGGCCAGCGGATAGCCCCATATCTGGCGCTTGCCCGCCAGGATCGCGCGGGTCTTCTCCGGGCTGAACCAGCTGCGCAGCACGCCGGTCACGAAGACGATGCCGGTCAGCAGCAGCAGGACTTTCGGGACGTCGTAGAAAAAGAAGGCGATCGCCTCGCCGGAATGACTGTGGCGCGCGACCGGAAACAGGGACGTCAGCCATTCCGAGAGCGGGATCAATTGGCCATAGACCAGCCACAGGACGACGGCCGCCAGGGGCACGCCAGCGTACCAGGCCGCGTCGGGCAATCCGCGCGGGGCGTGATGTTCATGCGTTTCGACGGTCATGCGGCGTCCTCTTCGATTGTGCGTTCCGCGGCGAGCACGGCGTCGATCACCGCCGCGAATTCCGGCAAGAGGTCCGGATTGCGCCTGTAGCGCACCCATTGGGCATCGCGCCTGTCCAACACGAGACCGGCCTCGCGCAGCACCTTCATGTGCCGCGACATCCGGCTCTGGCTCGCGTCAAGCCGCGTCATCAGTTCGCAGACGCAGTGCTCGCCGCCATCCCAGACGATGGCGAGCGCGGCGCGGCGAGTCGGATCGGAAAGGGCCGTCAGAATCTCCTGCATGCCGCAATGAATATGCGTCGTGGCGCATATGCGCCTTGATCCATATCAAGCGGGTTCGAAAATCGACGTGCCACGTGCCTGAACGGCGATCTGCGCTCGATCGCCGCATGCGAAGTGGCGGCAGGGGTGTTCCAGAAGGAGGGCGAAGGGGCACCGGTCCGTTGCGGGGCCGAAGGGCCCGGACGGATTGCGCTCAGTCGGCGCGCGAGTCGTCCGACAGCAGCGCGTCGGGATCGATCCCGCGTTTCTCGGCACTCGCCCTGACGGCCTCCTGCAGGGCCGCGCTGCGCTCAAGCAGGCGTCGAAACCGCGCCTCGTCGAGCACGAGCAGTGTCGAGGGGGCGATGGCGCGAACCACGGCGCGGCGGGCCTTCGCCATCAGGATCGCCATCTGTCCGAACATCTCGCCGCGACCGAGCCGCCAGGTCTGGCCTGCGGTCTCCAGTTCCACCGCGCCGGAGGCGATGAAGAACACGCTCTTCACGGCGGTGTCCTTGCCGATGATCAGATCACCGGCGTTGACGTAGCGCGTCTCGAGCGCCCGGCCGAGGCGCTTCAGCGCGGCATCGTCGAGATCGGCGAGGAGCGGGAACTGGCGCACCAGTTCGGTCCGCTGCAGCGCGATGTCGAGGCGCGGGCGCTCCTCGGCAGCGGCGCGGCGTGCGTCGAGTTCCTGCATCAGCGCGGTGTAGACCTCGGCGCCGATCAGCCCGTCCTCGCGCATCGCCGTGTACTCCCGTTCCTCGAGCCGCAGCGCCGTGCGCCGGATGAAGCGGCGTTCGAGTTCCTCGGCATAGCCGGGATATTGCAGGCGCAGCCCCTCCAGCGCCGTCTCCACCGCCTCGACCCGCTGGGCGAGCAACTCGTGCAGCAACTCGGCCACGTGGCGGCCGTGAATGCGCAGGATGCGTCCGTCGATGAAGGCGCCGAGATCGCGCAGGTTCAGCCGTTGCGACAGCAGAAGTTCGAACCGGTCCGCGGTCATGCGCGCCAGCGGGCGGGACAGGCCGAGGCGGCCATTGAGCAGCACGGCGGCCCGGAAGCTCCGTCCGTAGGCGACGCTGCGCCGTGCCGCGCGCTGGTATCCGCTGGGCCCCTGGCTGCGCGCGCCCTCGATCAGCCGGTCCGCGTCCGACAGCACGGGCTCGGCCATGCGCGCCGAAATCGTTCGCTCCCGCACCCGCGCGAGGATGGTGTCGCGTTCGTGGCCGGCCAGCGCAATCAGCCCCGGCGTGACCCGGTCACGGTCGAGGATGTCGGCGCTCTCCGCGGCCTCTTTCACCGCCGCGTCCAGCCGTTCGCCGAATCGTTTCGCCTCTGAGCGCACGGTGTCGTGGCTCAACTCGTAGTTTTCGGTGGTGCGTGCCACGTCCTCGCGCACGGTCTGCAGGGCAACGGCGACCACCTGCCGCGAAAGCGCCTCGTCGATGGGCGACAGCCGGTCGAGTCCGAGCCAGCCGATCACCGATCGCAGCGTCGTGCCCTGGACGATCAGCGTGAACAGCGTGAAGCCGGTTGCGAGGATGCCCACCAGGCGCTTGACCTCGACCGGAACGCGGAAGCTCTCGGTCACGGCGAGCGCCAGCGCAAGGGTGACGGCGCCGCGCAAGCCGCCCCACAGGATTGCCGCCCGGTAGGGTCGTTCCACCGCAGGCGAGAGCTTCAGCGCGGTCAGCAGCGGCAGCAGCCCGAACAGGATCACGGCCCGCGCCGCGATGGCGGCAAGGACGACCACGCCGACCAGCACGAAATCCTCGAGTCTGATTTCTTCCAGCAGCCGCGGGATCAGGAGCGCCGCGAGGATAAAGATCAGCGCCCCGGCCCAGTGCGCCAGCACGTCCCACAGCTCGCGCAGGTTCGTCCATGCCTGCGGCGGCAGGCGCCCCGGCCCGGTCAGATTGAGCGTCAGCCCCGCGGCGACGACGGCGATCACGCCCGAGGCGCCGATGCTCTGCTCCGCGCCGATGTAGGCGAGATAGGGCAGCGCCACCGAGATCGAAATCTGCGCCAGCTCGTGCCGGCTGAACAGCGCCATCACCCAGACGGCAATCCGTGCAGCCAGCCAGCCCGTGAAGACACCGCCCGCGATCAGCATCGGGAAGCGGCCCAGTGCCTCGCCGAGATCCGGATTGGGCACGCCCAGCATGATGAAGCCGATGAACAGGCCGAAGAGCGCGATGGCCGCGGCGTCGTTCAGCAGGCTTTCGCCTTCGATGATCCGTGCCAGCCTGCGCGGCGCGGAGATCGACCTGAAGATGGTGACCACCGCGGAGGGGTCGGTCGTGGACACGATCGCGCCGATCAGCAGGCAGACTGCCAAGGGCAGGGCGCTGGCCAGGGAGAGCGCATAGCCGACGCTGAGCGTCGCCACGATCACGGCGACGACGGCGAGCACCAGGATCGGC
>JBFHII010000139.1:0-6902 GCA_041596535.1 Breoghania sp.
GAGCCCCCGCACGAAGAAGCCGATCTGATCGCTTGTGAGGCTCTTGCCGTCACGCTTGGCGCGGATGATTTCCTGCGGCAGCATGGCTCAGTATCCCTTGCCCGCGGTCGGCGCATCGCCGCCGTCCAGCACCGTCAGCAGCGCGTCCAGAAGCCCGCTGGCACCGAAGCGGAAATGCTCAGGGCTGACCCAGTCGGCGCCCAGAGTGTCGTCGGCAATTGCCAGATAGGCGGCCGCATCGACAACCGTGCGGATGCCGCCCGCCGGCTTGAATCCCACAGTGCGATCCATGTCGGCAATGGTCTCGAGCATGATTGTCGCTGCTTCCGGCGTCGCATTGACGGCAACCTTGCCGGTCGAGGTCTTGATGAAATCCGCACCCGCCGATATCGCCACTTCCGAGGCTTCCCGGATCACATCCGGGTCGTCCAGCACACCGGTTTCCAGAATGACCTTGAGCCGCGCGGGCGTAGCGATCGCGGCCCTGACCTGCATGATCTGCGTCTCGGCGTAGCCCTTGCGACCCTCAAGAAACGCCCGGTACGGCATCACCAGGTCGATTTCGTCGGCCCCGTCCGTCAAGGCCTGGCGCACATCGGCGATGACGGCTGCATTGTCCTCGCCGCCATGCGGAAAGTTCACAACCGTCGCGATGCGCACACCGGTGCCGGCCAGAAGCTGCTTGGCCTGCTTGATGAAACGCGGCCAGATGCAGATTGCGGCCACCGGACCATGAGCGGTCACGGCGCGCACGCACAGGGCCTCGATGTCCGAGGCGCTGCATCCGTCATCAAGATTGGTCAGGTCGAGCAGCGGCAGGGCGCGCGCCGCGATTGCCCTTGCGTCGGTTTCGGCCATAGTCGGTCTCTTTATCCAAAACAGTGTTGCATTGCTGCCCGCGCACGTGTCGTCGGGCGCCTGCCGGATGCCGCGCCGGCGCGCTGCGCCTATTTGAAGGCAGGATTGTCCAGATCGGCCAACAGACCGCGCACCAGCGTCTTCAGGCGCCCGACGCCGACCAGTCCCATCTTCTTGGTTTCCGCATGCGACAGGCTTGCCTGCATGCCGGCCGCCAGATTGGTGATGGTCGAAATCGCCGCCACCCGCAACCCGAGATAGCGTGCCAGGATCACTTCGGGAACCGTCGACATGCCGACGGCGTCCGCGCCGAGCGTGCGCGCCATGCGGATTTCCGCCGGGGTCTCGAAGGACGGACCCGAGAACCAGGCATAGACGCCTTCCGCCAGTTCCATGTCGTTGGTGGCGGCCACCCGCATCAGCCGTTCGCGCAGGCCCGGATCATAGGCCTGGCTCATGTCGAGAAAACGCTGGTCGCTCTCCTCGCCGACCAGCGGATTGGCGCCGGAGAAATTGATGTGATCGCTGATCAGCATCGGCGACCCGGGCATCACCTCGGCGCGCAGCGAGCCGGCCGCGTTGGTGGCGAGGAAGATCTCGCAGCCCAGTTGCTTCAGCATCTCGATCGGGGTTCGCATGACCGCCGGGTTGCCGCTCTCGTAGTAATGCGCGCGGCCGGAAAGCACCACCACATCCTGGCCGGCGAGCCGTCCCGCGACGACCTCGCTGGAATGCGAGGAAACACCGGAGACCGGAAAGTCGGGCAGGTGGGTGTAGGAAATGCGCGCGGCGTCCTCGACCTCGTCAGCCAGGGTTCCCAGGCCCGAGCCGAGCACCATGCCGACACGATAGTTGCCATCGCGCGCGGCGCGCACCATGTCGGCGCACTGGTTGCCGAAACCGCTCATGCATCGCCTCCGAACTCGAAGCTTGCGGGCAACAGTTGGCCCAGGGTGAAGCTCTTGCGGATCCCCCCGAGCCCCGCGACATGCACCGGAGTATCGGGATCCGCGAACTCCGACAGGCGCTGGCGGCAGCCGCCGCAGGGCGTGCACAGGCGCTCACCGTCCGCCATCACCAGCACCTCGGTGATCGTCCGGCTGCCGCCTGACGAGACCATCCGGCCCAAGGCGGTGGTCTCCGCGCACCAGCCTTCGGGATAGCTCGCGTTCTCGACGTTGCAGCCGGCATGCACCGCGCCGTCGTCGCAGCGGATCGCCGCGCCCACGTGAAAGCGCGAGTAGGGCGCATGCGCCCGCTCCCGCGCCGCGCGCGCCGCCTCGAAAAGCTCTTCCAGCGCGCTCATGTGCGCTCCTTGACGTAGGCCACACCGCCCGCCCTGGGCGGAACCGCGCGGCCGATGAAGCCGGCCAGCAGAATCACCGTGAGAATATAGGGAAGCGCCTGGAAGACCTGCACGGGGACTTCGCCAATCCCCAGCAATGACTGGCCCTGCAGGCGGATGGCGACCGCATCGAGAAAACCGAACAGCAGACAGGCGAACATCGCCGGAACCGGCTTCCATTTGGCGAAGATCAGCGCCGCCAGGGCGATGAAGCCCTTGCCCGCGGTCATGTCGCGGATGAAGCCGGCCGACTGGGCAATGGACAGATAGGCGCCCGCAAGACCACACAGGAACCCGCAGCACAGGACCGCGCGATAGCGCAGCCAGACGACCGAAATGCCCGCCGTGTCCACGGCCGCCGGATTTTCGCCCACCGCACGCAGGCGCAGGCCGAACCGTGTGCGGAACAGCACCCACCACGACAACGGCACGGCCAGGAAGGCCGCATAGACGAGAATGTTGTGCCCCGACAGCAGCTCGGAGTAGATCAGGCCGATCACCGGCACGTCACGCAAGGCTTCGGCGCCGGGCAGGACGAGGCTCTGGAACCGGCCGTCGACGGAGAGCGACGGCGTCCGCCCGCCCTGGCGGAACCAGGTCTGGCCCAGAAGCGTGGTCAGGCCGAGCGCCAGGAAATTGATCGCGACGCCGGAGACGATCTGGTTGCCGCGATGGGTGATGCAGGCAAAGCCGTGCACGAGGGCCAGCGCCAGGGAGGCGGCGATTGCCGCGGCAAGGCCCAGCCAAGCATTGCCGGTCACCCCCGCGGCCGCACCGGCGGCGAATGCCGCCGCCAGCATCTTTCCCTCAAGCCCGATGTCGAAGACGCCGGAACGCTCCGAGTACAGGCCCGCGAGACACGCGAACAGCAGCGGCGTGGACAGGCGGATGGTGGAGTCCAGCGTGAGGATCAGGGTTTCGAACATGGCCGTTTCCTCACTCCGCCGCCGGAACGGGCTGGCGCCCGACGGTTGCGAACAGGCGTTCCAGCGCCGGACGGAACATATGCTCCAGCGCGCCCGCGAACAGGATCACCAGCCCCTGGATCACGATGATCATGTCCCGGGTGATGGTGGGTTTCTCGAACGCCAGTTCCGCGCCGCCCTGATACATCATTCCAAACAGAACCGAGGCGAAAAGGATGCCCAGCGGATGGGCGCGTCCCATCAGCGCCACCGCGATGCCGACGAAGCCGTATCCGGCGGTGAACTCGATCAACAGCCTGCTCTGCGACCCCATCACCTCGTTGATGGCCATCAATCCCGCCAGTCCGCCCGATATCAGCATGGTGACGACGGTGATACGCACCGGTGAGATGCCGGCATAGACGGCGGCGGTGGGATTGGCACCGAACGTGCGGATCGCGAAGCCGAGTTTGGTCCGCCAGATCAGCAGCCAGACAAGGCCGCAGGCCGCGAGCGCCAGCACGAAGGCGAGGTTGAGCGGCGCCTGACCAAGCTCGAGCGACGGCCACAGTTCCCGGATCAGGGGAAGCCGTCCGCCCGCCTCGAAGGTGCGGGTTTCCGGCTGCATGCTGCTTGCCGGCGCCAGCACGTTGACCAGCAGGTAGACCATCAGCGACGCGGCGATGAAGTTGAACATGATGGTGGTGATGACGATATGGCTGCCGCGCTTGGCCTGCAGCCAGGCCGGAATGAAGGCCCATGCGGCACCGAACAGCGCGCCGCCGGCAATCGCCACGGGAAAGGTCACCCACCACGGCACGTAGCGGTCGAGCGCCAGACAGGCCAGAGCCACACCGAGCCCGCCGACATAGGCCTGTCCCTCGCCGCCGATGTTGAACAGCCCGGCGTGAAACGCCACGGCCACGGCCAGGCCGGTGAACATGAAGTTGGTGGCGTAGAACAGCGTGAAGCCCACGCCCTCGCCAAAGCCGAGCGATCCCCACAGAAGGATCCGGACGGCCTCCAGCGGATTCTCGCCGATCAGCAGAACGACAAGGCCGGAGACAAGAAACGCCACGGCGACATTGATCGCGGGCAGCAGGCCGTAATCGACCCAGCGCGGCAACTGTCCGGTGCTCATTCGGCCGCCTCCTGTTCGATGCCCGCCATCATCAGGCCCAGTTCGCGTTCGCTGGCGTCCGCCGTGCGCTCGCCGACAAGACGGCCGTCGAACATCACCAGGACCTTGTCGGAGATCATGCGAATCTCGTCGAGCTCGACGGATACCAGCAGGATGCCCTTGCCCGCGTCGCGCAACTCGATCAGCCGCTTGTGAATGAACTCGATGGCGCCGATGTCGACCCCGCGCGTCGGCTGCCCAACCAGCAGCACCACGGGATCCCGCTCGATCTCCCGTGCCAGCACGATCTTCTGCTGGTTGCCGCCGGAAAAGCTCGCGGTCCTGAGGAGGCAGCTGGGGGGGCGGATGTCGTATTTTTCAATCTTCTCGCGCGCGTCATTTCGCATCGCATCGATGTCTAAGAAGGCACCCGCTCCGTATTTCGGGTCATCCTGATAGCCCAGGACGGCGTTCTCATACTCCGCAAAGGCGTTCACCAGCCCCATGCGGTGACGATCCTCGGGCACATGCCCGACGCCGGCGGCGCGCATGCGCGCGGGATCACCGTGGCCGTCGCTGGTAACGTCACGGCCGTCGACGCGAATGGAACCGCGCTGGGGCCGGCGAATGCCGGCGATGGTTTCCAGCAGCTCGGACTGGCCGTTGCCGGACACGCCCGCGATGCCGACGATCTCGCCGGCGCGCACCGTCAGCGACACGTCGTCGACAAGCGTCACGCCGCGGGCGTCGCGCACCGTCAGGCCCTCGACTTCCAGAACGGGCCGCCCCGGATGCGCCGGCCCCTTGTCGATATCAAGCAGCACATGACGACCGACCATCAGTTCGGCGAGCCGTTCAGGCGTCGTTTCCGACGTCTTCTGGGTCGCCGCCATGGCGCCACGGCGCATTACCGAGACCATGTCCGTCACGGCCATGATCTCGCGCAGCTTGTGGGTGATCAGCAGCACCGTCTTGCCCTGATCACGCAGCACCCGGAGAATGCGGAACAGATGATCCGCCTCCGGCGGTGTCAGCACACCGGTCGGCTCGTCAAGGATCAGGATATCGGCGCCACGAAACAGCGCCTTGAGGATCTCCACCCGCTGCTGCGCACCGACGGGAAGCCGGCCCACTTCCGCGTCGACATCGACCTTCAGGTCATAATCGTCGGCGAGCCGCTGGAGCTCCTTGCGCGCGTGCGCCATCCCCCTGGCGAGCGTCATGCCGCCCTCGGCGCCGAGGACGACATTTTCCAGCACCGTGAAATTGTCGACCAGCATGAAATGCTGATGCACCATGCCGATGCCGCAGGCGATCGCCGCGCGGGAATCATTGAGAACGACCGGCTTGCCATCGATGCGGATCTCCCCCCTGTCCGCATGGTAGAAGCCGTAGAGGATCGACATCAGCGTCGACTTGCCCGCGCCGTTCTCGCCGACAATGCCGTGAATCGATCCCTTGGCGACGACGAGATCGATGTCCCGGTTGGCCCGAACCGCGCCAAAACTCTTGTCGATGCCGATCAGTTCGATGGCCGGTGTCATGGACGGATCCCCGGTATGGTGAGACGACGCGGTCCTGGCATGGTCACTCCCAAGGGCACGGGCCGTCGGCAACGACATCGTGCACCGTGATCGTGCCGTTTGAAATGCCCGCGACCGCCGCGTCGGCGGCCGCTTTCATGGCGGGTGTGACAAGCGGCGCATTGTTGTCGTCAAGCACCCAGTCCATGCCGCCCTCGGCAACGCCCAGAACACGCAGACCGCCCTGAAAATCGCCGTCGCGCGCCGAGGTGAAGCTGTCGTAGACGGCGTTGTCGACACGCTTGCGGATCGACGTCAGGACATGTCCCGGATGCAGGCCGTTCTGATTTGAATCGGTTCCGATGCCCAGCACGCCCTTGTCAGCCACCGCCTGCAGCACGCCGATCCCGGTGCCGCCGGCGGCCTGGATGATGACGTCCGCGCCGCGGCCGATCTGCGACAGCGCAAGCTCGGCGCCGCGCGCCGGGTCGGCAAAGGCCGCAGGCGTGTCGCCGGTCATGTTGAAGAGGACCCTTACGGACGCATCCGTTTCGGCGGCGCCCTGCCGGTATCCGCACAGGAACCGGCGGATGATCGGAACATCCATGCCGCCGACGAATCCGATGGTGCCGGACGTCGACGCCATCGCCGCGAGAACCCCGGCGATGTATGCGCCCTCGTGCTCCTTGAAGACATAGGAGGCGACATTGGGCGCATCGACGACCATGTCGACGATGGCGAAGTCGACGTCGGGAAACCCGGCGGCCGCCTCCGCCACGGCGCTGGCCTGGTTGAAGCCGATGGCAACGACGGGTGCGTGTCCCCGGCCGGCGAAGGTGCGCAATGCCTGAAGGCTCTGGGCATCGCGCAGGATTTCAAACTCCCGCACCGCGATGCCCGTCTCTTTGTTGAACCGCGTGACACCGGCAAAGGCGGACTCGTTGAACGACCCGTCGGCCTTGCCGCCGACGGAATAGACGATTGCCGGCCGGAACGCCGACGGCGCGTCTTTCGCCGCATCGGCGGGAAGCGCGGTCGCCGCCGTCAACGCGGCAAGTCCAAAAGCCCAGGTTTTCATTGCCAGCACCCGATTGTCTGCACGGTCACGCCGGTCCCCCGGCCGCCAGGTTCCGCGCGGTGCCAATTGCACC
>JBFHII010000140.1:0-6895 GCA_041596535.1 Breoghania sp.
GCGCGGGCAATGAAGTTCGACTGGGCCTCAGCCGCCATGAACGGGCCCAGGATCACCAGCGCGGGCAGCAGCGTGTCCTGGCGTGCCTCGTAGCTGCGCAGCACCCAGTCCACGAGTTCCACCCCGTCGCCGCCGCCGCCCGGCGTGACCAGGATATGCGGCTTGTCCATGAACGGGAACGGCTCGAGGATGCTCGGCGTGCGCGGCAGCGAGCGCTTGAGGTAGCCGGTATAAAGCGCCTTGTCGTGCACCGCCTGGGGGAGCCCCAGTCCGGCGAGTGAATCATGGATGCCGGGCAGCCCGTAGACCCACAGTTCGTCATACAGATCGTTCAGCGCCGGAAACACGTTCTTGCGCTCCCATTCCTCGCGCAGGATCTCAGGATCGTCCATCACGTCGCGCAGACCGAGCACCAGCCTGGTGTCGGTCTGCTTGAGCTGCTCCAGCGTGGCCTGCACCTCGCCGCGCAGGCCGAGCGGTTCCTTGTCGACGATGAAGATATCGGGACGGTAGATCTTTGCCGTGTGCTCGATGATCGAGGAGCGGATCGCCAGCGTCTGTTCGATGTCGATGTGCAGCCCCAGCGAGGTGTACTCGCCGTTGCGCAGCTTGATGACGCCGGGAATGCGCACGAAGTCGACGCGGCTGCGGAAATCGAAGCTGCCGATGATCGGCGATCCCGACAGGATCAGGACCGACAGGTTGCTGAACTGATTGACGAGAGAATGAGCAATCGCCCGGCAGCGGCGCAGGTGCCCCAGACCGAAGGAATCATGACTGTAGATGAGGATTTTTGGCTTTTCAGCTCGCATAGCGCCCGTCTTGCCCGTACTGGAATTCACAGGCATTCGGACGGTTATCCCGAATTCGATTGCCGTGCAAATGGGTGATTGCTCCCGCACCATGCCTTGCATGCCGGAATTACTCAATATCGTTCTGGGATCCCTCGAGGAGCAAATTTGTATCCGCCCCTATGAAAATAGAGCAGATCGGCGATAGTGTGTGATCACTCCTGGCTGATATCAGGTTTCAAGTACTGACAATGATGTGACAATTCGCCCGGGCGTCATCGTATGGAACCGACCCTATTCCGCTTCATCTGGAAATACAGCGCCCGGCAGCAGTTTTATATCGTCCTGATAACCGTATTGTCGTTTCCGGCACTGTACACGATGCTGGAAGTGCCCAAGCTGATCGTCAACGACGCGATTCAGGGCGGCGACGGTCCGCGGACGTTCTTCGGCATCGAGCTTGGGCAGGTTCACTATCTGCTGGCCCTGTGTTTCGGCTTCCTGGCGTTGGTGGTCATCAACAACGGGGTCAAATACGTCCTCAACGTCTACAAGGGGCAGACCGGCGAGCGCATGCTGCGCCGGTTGCGCTTCGATCTGTTCCAGCGCGTGCTGCGCTTCCGCCTGCCGCAGTTCCGCCGGGTGTCGTCGAGCGAAATCATTCCGATGATCACCGCCGAAGTGGAGGATCTCGGCGGTTTCATCGGCGATGCGGTGGCGGTGCCCGCGTATCAGGGCGGCACCCTGATTGTCTACATCACCTTCATTTTCGCGCAGGATCCGCTGCTCGGCGCGGCCGCCATCTCGCTCTACCCGATACAGGCCTACATCATTCCCAAGCTGCAGAAGCGGGTGGTCGAGCTGTCGCGGATGCGCGTGCGCAACGTTCGCGTTGTCGCCGACAAGATCGGCGAGAGTATCAACGGGGCGACGGAGATTCACGCCAACGATACATCCGTGCTGCACATGGCGGAGGTCTCGGCGCGGCTGCACACGAACTATGCGATCCGCTACGCGATCTTCAAACGCAAGTACATGATCAAGTTCGTGAACAATTTCATGAACCAGCTCACGCCGTTCTTCTTCTATTCCATCGGCGGCTATCTGGTGATCCGCGGCCAGATCAGCTTCGGCGCGCTGGTGGCCGTGCTTGCCGCCTACAAGGACCTCGCCGGCCCGTGGAAGGAACTGCTCGCCTACTACCAGATCCTGGCGGACGTGAACGTGAAGTACCAGGCGGTGATCGAGAACTTCGACCCGCCCGACCTCTACAAGGTTGAGCGCCTGACCGCCGACGAGGTGCTGGCGTTGCAGGGCGACCTGTCGTTTTCCGGCGTCACGTTTTCCGGCGGCGCGGCGGGCCAGGAGGTCAACGGGGTATCGTTCAAGCTGCCGCAGGGCGCAGCGGCCGCCGTCGTCGGCGAGGACGGGTCGGGCCGCTCGGAGACCCTGCAGCTTGCGGCCGGGATCCTGACGCCTGCGTCCGGCCGGGTGGAGATCGGCAACAGCAATCTCGAGGACCTGGGCGAGGCGACGCTTGGGCGGCTCATCTCCTATGTAGGTCCCACGCCGCACATCTTCAGCGGCACCATCCGCGACAACCTGTTCTACGGTTTGCGTCACCGGCCGCGCGCGGGCGACGAGACCTCGGACCCGGAGGCCGAATACAAGCGCCGCGAAGCGCTGCAGACAGCCAATTCGTCCTTTGACCCGGAGCTGCCGTGGGAAGATCTGGCGGCGGCGGGCGCCGACACGCCGGAGGCGCTGGACCAACGGGCGCTGTCCATCATCGAGGCCGTCGGGCTTGCCGATGATGTCTACCGGATGGGGCTGCAGTCTCGCCTCGATCCGGAAACGCATCGCGGCGTCGCCGATCATATCCTGAATGTCCGCAAGGCGATTGCCGAGCGCGTGTCGTCCGACAGGAAGCTACAGACCGTGGTCGAGCTGTGGAACATCGAGACGTTCAACCAGTCCGCGACTCTGGGCGAGAACCTGCTGTATGGCGTGCCGGCGGACATGGAGATCACGATCGACAAGATCGCCACCAATCCGCGGCTCATCGCCTTCCTGAAACGCCAGGGGCTTTACGACCGCTTCGTGGAGATCGGCATCAAGATCGCCGACACGATGATCGAGTTGTTTGCCAGCGTCAGCGCCGACTCGGTCCTGCTGGGCGCCTATTCCTTCATTACCCAGGACGAATTGCCGGAATTCGAGAAGATCCTGCGCAAGACGCGCGCCGGGGGGGCGGCGGCCCTGGCCGATGACCAGTGCGCCCGGCTGGTCGGCCTGGCCTTCAAGCTGGTGCCAGCCCGGCATCGCCTTGGCGTCGTGGACGACGCGCTGGCCGCCGATATCGTTCAGGCGCGCAAGCGTTTCCACGAGGAGATCGCCGCCACGTCGACGCGTTATGTCGTCCTGGACAAGGACCGGTATATCGGCCCGTTGACCATCGAGGAGAACCTGCTGTTCGGCCGGCCGCGCGTTGACCGGCGGGACAGCCGCGAACGCATCGACCTGCTCATCGGGACTATGGTTGACGAGCTGAACCTGCGCGAACCGATTCTCGGTGCCGGTCTGGATTTCCACGTCGGCGTGGCGGGGTCCCGGCTGACCGCCGGGCAGCGCCGCAAGGTGGCACTGGCGCGCGGCCTGATGAAGCGCCCCGTGATGATGATTCTCGACGATATCGCCGCCGGGCCGGGGGCGGAAGACAGGCGCCTGCGCGAGGTCATCCGCCAGGAGCTGGTCGGCAAGACGCTGCTGTTCGGCGTCGCCGAACCGGACGTCGCGGCCGAGTTCGAGACTGTGCTCACCATGAGCAATGGCCGCCTGACAAAGAGTCAGGTGACAAACGGCAGCAGGCGGGTTGAGATGTCCGGGGGCGACGCATGACCGATGTGGCATATCAGGCGATGCCGATGACGGCTTCCGGCGGAAGGGCGCCGATGTATCCGAAAGGTGATGGGTTGGGGCAGAACGGATTGGCTGGGGCGACGGTGAACAACACAGGGAGCTGCCACGATGTCGTTGGAAACTGAAGTGGACGCCCTGCGCAAGGTACCGCTGTTTCGCGGGATCGATGCCGGAAAACTGCGGCTTCTGGCCTTCATCAGCGACCGCACACAGTTTCATGTGGGTGAGCATTTGTGCGAACAGGGCGATCAGGGCGACAGTGCCTACATCATCCTGGAAGGGTCCGCGGACGTCGTCGTGTCGACGGAACGCGGCGAACGGACGGTTGCGACCATCGGCGCCAATGACATTGTCGGCGAGATCGCCATCCTTTGCGATGTTCCCCGGACCGCCACACTTGTGGCGCAAACGGACCTTGAGGTGCTGACGGTGTCCAAGGAGAATTTCCTCAAGCTTCTGGAGGAGTTCCCGGAAATGGCGCTGGAAGTGATGCGGGTGCTGGCCCAGCGGCTGGAGAAGACAACACGCGACCTGGCGATCAGCAAGGCGCAAGCAACCGGGCCGGCGGCCGGCTGAGGAGACAGATCGCGTGACGCGTGACTTTTCTGTGCGATTCTGGGGCGTTCGCGGTTCGACCCCGACACCCGGCGAGGATACGCTGCGCTATGGCGGCGAGACGACGGCGCTTGAAATCCGTGCCGGCGACCGGCTGATCCTCATTGACTGCGGTTCCGGCGCGCGCCGGTTCGGCCAGAAGCTCATGGCCGAGAGCCTGCGCTCCTTCGATCTACTGTTCACCCACACCCATCTCGATCACATCTGCGGGCTGCCGTTTTTCTCCCCCGCCTATGACAAGAACTTCGAGATCCGCTGCTGGGCGGGGCATTTTCCCGAGCCGTCGGGGCTGCAGAATGTCATTTCGCGGATCATGTCGCCGCCGATCTTCCCGGATGCCGCCGACACGCTGAACGCGGTGACCTTCAAGGAGTTCAAGGCCGGCGAGGCGTTGGCGCTTGGCGATGACGTGGGCGTCCGGTCGATCAAGCTGAACCATCCCGGCGGCGCCTGCGGCTACCGCATTGATTTCGAGGGAAGGGCGCTTGCGGTGATCACGGATCACGAGCATGGCAAGCCCGAGATCGATGCGGCGATTGCCGAGTTCGTCCAGGGGGTCGACGTCATGGTCTATGACAGCATGTACACCGAGGACGAACTTCCGCGGTACATCGGCTGGGGGCATTCCACCTGGCAGGAGGCAACACGGTTGGGCCTCAGCGCCAATGTGGCGCGCCCGGTCCTGTTCCACCACGATCCATGCCGCACCGATGACCAGCTTGACGTGATCGGAGCCGCTGCACGGGACGCGCATGAGGGCGTGCTGGTGGCGCGTCAGGGAATGGTGCTGACGCTCTGAGCGGGCCGGCAGGATTTCCGGGGGTGCCAGGGTGGTCCGCCAGGGTGGGGCGCCGGGGTGGTGCGTTGGTGCCAGCCCGTCATCCGTGCCGGCGGGGACGTAACCGGAACTCGTTTGGAATGACCCTGAATTCCGATTGAAAGAGAGCCGACATCATGGCGCGATTCACGCAGCTCCTGCAGCCGTCGCCCAGCCGGATGGGGGTCCCGGTGCGCATTCGCGACGAGATCCATCGCCGCGATGCGGCCGCCGAACGGCTGATCGGCTGGGTGCAGCTCGGCGTGGTTCTGTTCTTCGCGCTGCTGTATTCGCTGGCGCCACGCGCCGAGGGCTCGCTGGGCTTCAACTTCGTTCCCGTCGCCCTGAGCACCTATTTCCTGTTCACCGTCATCCGGTTGTTCCTCTCCTACCGGCGGGAACTGCCGGGCTGGTACTTGGTGATCTCGATCGGCGCCGACGTCTGCCTGCTCGTTGGCATCATCTTCTCGTTTCACATCCAGTACGGCCAGCATCCGACCTTCTACCTGAAGGCGCCGACGCTGATGTATGTCTTCCTGTTCATTTCCCTGCGCGCGCTCAGGCTCGACCCCAGCTACGTGCTGACCACGGGTCTCGTGGCGGCCGCCGGCTGGTTCGGGCTTGTTGCCTACGCCGTGGTCGCCGACATGGACGGCATGCACGTTACCCGCAACTATGTGGAGTATCTGACGTCCAACTCGATCCTGATCGGGGCGGAGCTCGACAAGCTGATCATTATCCTGGCGGTGACGGGCATCCTGTCGGTCAGCCTGTACCGCGCGCGCACGATCTTCTTCGAGGCGATCCGCGATCACGTCGCGGCGGAGGATCTGAAGCGGTTCTTTGCGCCGGAAGTCGCGCAATCCATCACGGACGCGGATGTGGCGCTGGAGGCCGGGCAGGGGGTATCGCGCAATGCCGCCGTCATGGTCGTCGACATCCGCTCGTTCACCACGGCGGCCGAGAGCCTGCCGCCGGAAACGGTCATGCGGGTGCTTTCGCGCTATCAGGAGTGCGTGGTGCCGATCATCCAGCGCAACAACGGTCGTGTCGACAAGTTCCTCGGCGACGGCGTTCTCGCGACCTTCGGCGCGGTTGAGGCATCCGAAACCTATGCCGCCGATGCAATCGCCGCGATGCGCGACATTTCCGAGCAGCTGCGCGTTGTCGCCGGCGAATTCCTTGACGACGGATGGCCGGAGCCGCTGCGTGTCGGGATCGCGGCCGCCTGTGGGCCGGTCACCGTGGGCGTCATCGGCACGGCGAGCAAGCTGGAGTACACGGTCATCGGCTCGGCGGTGAATCTTGCCGCCAAGCTCGAGGATGCCAACAAGGCGCTGCAAACCAGCGCGATCACCACGGCCGAGTGCCTGCGCCTTGCGCGCAGCCAGGGCAGCCTGGTGTCCGGCGTCGAGATGCGGAGCGGCGTCACGGTCGCCGGTGTCGCGCAGCCCGTCGACATCGCCGTCCTCAACCGGTCTTGACCGCCGCGCGTCAACCTGCGACCCCTGCCTTCGGAATCGGGCGGAGGCCGCGCACAAGCGGCCAGTTTCAAAGTGCGGCCGCCCGCGGAATGCGACGGCACCGCATCGCTCGCAGGACGCGGTGCGCAAGGGAGAGTGTGACACATGCAGCTTGATGAAACCGTTGCCGCGGTCGTGACCGGCGGCGCGTCGGGGCTGGGCGAGGCGACCGCGCGGATGCTGGCCTCCGCCGGGGTCAAGGTGGCCGTGTTCGACATGAACGCGGACGC
>JBFHII010000141.1:0-6893 GCA_041596535.1 Breoghania sp.
CCAGCGTCTACCGCCCGGACATCTACCTCAAGGCCGCGCGGATGCTGGTCGAAGAGGGCCAGGCGGCGGAAGGCGACTTCCCCTGGGACACCGACGGCTACCGGGAACCGACGTCGGATTTCATCGACGGGATCACCTACGACGGCCGCAAGCCCAACGAATACCTCACGAAATTGCCGATCGGGCTGAAGGGCCAGCAGACGATCGACGGTACCGCGGTGGTCGGCGGCTGATTTCTCCCGCGCTCCGCAAATAGGGGGCGCGGCAGAACCCGCGCCCCTCGTGACGCCCGCCTGCCGCGGCGACAGGCCGTGCCGGAAAGACATGAAACGGGATCAATTCGATGACAGCAGCGACGGACTTCGACGGCGATCTGGCCACGCAGGATGCGCGGCGCGCCACGCGCGAACGCTGGTTCGCACGCATCAACCGCAGCGCGCTCTATCTCAATGTGATCGGCCTTGGCTGGCTGGTGCCGCTGATGAAAATGGCCGCGGGCGACAACCCCAAGGCACAGCTCAAGGAACTGTGGCAGCAGCTGGTCATCCCGCTGATCGGCATCGTTGCCTTCATCGCCCTCTGGGCGACCTTCGCGCCCACGGTCAAGACATCGCTGGGCGCCATACCCGGACCCGTGGCCGTCTGGGCCGAGACCGTCAATTTGTACCATGACCACTTCGCGGAACGGCAAAAGGCCGATGCCTTCTACGAACGCCAGGAGGTTCGCAATGCCAAGCTGGAAGCATCCGGCAGGGCCGATCGCGTCAAGTGGCGCGACTACACCGGCAAGCCGACGTATCTCGACCAGATCATCACCAGCCTGAAGACCGTGGCCGTCGGCTTCATCATCGCCACCGTCATCGCGGTGCCGCTGGGAATCTTCTGCGGCCTGTCGCGCACCGTTTCCGGCGCCCTCAACCCGCTGATCCAGATCTTCAAACCGGTCTCGCCACTGGCCTGGCTGCCGATCGTCACGATGATCGTCTCCGCCGTTTACGTGGACGCCTCCGACGCGTTGCCCAAATCGCTGGTGATCTCGGCCGTCACCGTGACCCTGTGCTCGCTGTGGCCGACGCTGATCAACACCTCGCTCGGTGTCGCCTCCATCGACAAGGACCTGATGAACGTCTCCCGTGTCCTGCAACTGCCGACCTGGAAGACCATCACCAAGCTGGTGCTGCCCTCCTCGCTGCCGCTGATCTTCACCGGGCTGCGGCTGTCGCTGGGCGTGGGCTGGATGGTGCTGATCGCGGCGGAGATGCTGGCGCAGAACCCGGGTCTTGGAAAATTCGTCTGGGATGAGTTCCAGAACGGCTCGTCGTCCTCGCTCGCCAAGATCATCGTCGCGGTGCTGACCATCGGGATCATCGGCTTTCTGCTCGACCGCCTGATGTACGCGCTGCAGGCCGCCTTCACCTACTCGGCGAACAGGTGAGGACGCGGCAATGGCATTTCTCGATCTCAACAACGTCTGCAAGGCCTACGGCGACGGCAACGAGCGCACGGACGTGCTCCGGAACGTCAACCTGAGCGTCGAGGAAGGCGAATTCATCGCCATCCTCGGCTTCTCCGGCGCCGGCAAGACCACGCTGATCTCGACCATCGCCGGGCTGACCCTGCCCGACGAGGGCGAGGTGCTGTTCAAGGGCGCGCCCGTCACGGGCCCCGGCCCCGAACGCGGGCTCGTGTTCCAGAGCTACTCGCTGATGCCGTGGCTGACGGTGCACGGCAATGTCGCGCTCGCCGTGGACACGGTGTTCGCCAACGAAGGCAAGGTCGAGCGCGCCGCCCGCGTCGCCAAGTACATCGAGATGGTTGGCCT
The DNA here is from genome assembly GCA_041596535.1 of Breoghania sp. Lineage (GTDB taxonomy): Bacteria > Pseudomonadota > Alphaproteobacteria > Rhizobiales > Stappiaceae > Breoghania. Next base: position 1,823 of record JBFHII010000141.1, read on the forward strand.
CTCCCATGCGGCCGACCGGCGACCGGCGGAGCTTTCCGGCGGCATGCGCCAACGCGTCGCCGTGGCCCGCGCACTGGCCATGAGCCCCGAAATGCTGCTGCTCGACGAACCCTTGTCGGCCCTCGATGCCCTGACCCGGGCCAAGCTGCAGGACGAGATCGAGCAGATCTGGTCCAGGGAAAGGAAGACCGTCGTCCTCATCACCAACGATGTCGACGAGGCCATCCTGCTGGCGGACCGGATCATTCCGCTGACGCCGGGGCCCGGCGCCTGCCTGGGACCGGAATTCAAGGTGGACATGCCGCGCCCGCGCGACCGCGCAGGCATGAACAACGATCCCGCCTTCAAGAAGCTGCGCGCCGACATCACCCGCCACCTGATGGCTTCAGGCGAGGACCGCGCATCCGATGACGACATCGACCGGCTGCTGCCCGACGTGGTGCCGATCACCAAGGCGGACAGGCTGCCCAAGGCCTATCGGGACGCCGCCACCTCGGCGATCGGGTCGGGCTATGTCGAATTCTACGAGGTGCGCAAGACCTATCCCACGCCAAAAGGTCCGCTCACCGTCGTCGACGGCTTTGATCTGAAAATGAAGCAGGGCGAGTTCATCTCGCTGATCGGCCATTCCGGCTGCGGCAAGTCGACCGTGCTGTCGATGGTTGCCGGCCTCAACGACATCTCCGGCGGCGGCATCGTGCTTGACGGCCGCGAGGTCGACGGTGCGGGACCCGACCGGGCGGTGGTGTTCCAGGCACCGTCGCTGATGCCCTGGCTGTCGGCGCGCGACAACGTGGGACTGGGCGTCGACCGGGTCTATCCGCATGCCTCCGAGGCCGAACGCTCCGACATCGTCGAATACTACCTCGCCCGCGTCGGGCTCGCCGATGCCATGGACAAGATGGCGGCGGATCTCTCCAACGACATGAAACAGCGCGTCGGCATCGCCCGCGCCTTCGCGCTGTCGCCGAAGCTGCTGCTGCTTGATGAGCCCTTCGGCATGCTCGACAGCCTGACCCGCTGGGAGCTGCAGGACGTGCTGATGGAAGTCTGGCAGCGCACCAAGGTGACGGCGATCTGCGTGACCCACGACGTCGACGAGGCAATCCTGCTCGCCGACCGGGTGGTGATGATGTCGAACGGCCCCAACGCCCGGATCGGCAACATCATGGAGGTGGATCTGCCGCGCCCGCGCTCGCGCAAGGAGCTGCTGGAGCACCCCGACTATTACGCCTACCGCGAGGAGCTGCTCGACTTCCTCGAAGCCTACGAGGGCGGCGCCGACCCGTCCGACGAGCAACTCGCCTCGATCCGTCAGAAACGCGCCGCGCGACTCGCCCGCCAGGACGCAGCCGAATAGGAGACCGGCATGACCGAGAAACTTGTCATCATCGGCAATGGAATGGCGCCGGGCCGCATGCTCGAACATTTGTTCGAACAGGCACCGGGCCGCTACGACGTGACGGTTTTCAACGCCGAGCCGCGCGTCAACTATGACCGCATCATGCTCTCGCCGGTGCTTTCGGGCGAAAAGACATTCGATGACATCGTGATCCACGGCGATGGCTGGTACATCGACCACAAGGTGATGCTCTACAAGGGTCACCGGATCGTCGAGATCGACCGCGACGCCAGAACGGTGCGCTCCGAACATGGCGAAGTGGCCGCCTACGACAAGCTGGTGATCGCCACCGGCTCCAATCCCTTCATCATTCCCGTTCCGGGCCACGATCTGCCCGGCGTGCTGTCCTACCGCGATCTCGATGACGTGGACGCCATGCTGCTGGCCGCCAAGGCGCGCGGCAACGCGGTCGTCATCGGCGGCGGTCTTCTGGGTCTCGAGGCCGCCGCCGGCCTCAAGGAACAGGGCATGGACGTGACCGTGCTGCACATCATGCCGACGCTGATGGAGCGCCAGCTCGATCCTGCCGCCGGCTATCTGCTGCAGCGCGAGCTCGAAAGCCGCGGCATCACCGTGATCACCAAGGCCAACACCCGGGAGATCACCGGCCTGGGGAAGGTCGAGGCGGTGCATCTGGACGACGGCACGGTGATTCCCGCCGATATCGTCGTGATGGCCGTGGGCATCCGCCCCAATTCCGCGATCGCCAGGGACGCCGGACTGGAGGTCAATCGCGGCATTGTCGTTGATGACCGCATGCGGACCTCCGACCCCGACATCTATGCACTGGGGGAATGCGCGGAAGTGAACGGCATGGTCTACGGCCTTGTGGCGCCGCTCTACCGCATGGCGGAAGTGGCCGCGACCAGCCTCGCCGGCGCACAAGGCGATCCGTTTGCCGACAGCGCCACCCCGACCCGGTTGAAGGTCACCGGCATCAATCTCTATTCCGCCGGCGATTTCGCGGAAGGCGAAGACCGCGAGGAGATCGTCTTTCGCGACGCGTCGGCGGGCGTCTACAAGCGGCTGATCCTGCGGGACGACAGGATCATCGGCACGGTGCTGTATGGCGATACCGCCGACGGCTCATGGTTCTTCGATTTGCTGAAGAAGGGTGACAGCGTCGCTGACATGCGCGACACGCTGATCTTCGGCCCGGCCTATGCGGGTGGTGACCCGCTGGACCCTACGGCGGCCGGTGCAGCCTTGCCGGATGATGCAGAAATCTGCGGCTGCAACGGCGTTTGCAAGGGCGCCATCACCGGCGCCATCTCGGAGAAGGGCCTGACCGGCCTGGACGACGTGCGCGCCCACACCAAGGCTTCGGCCTCATGCGGGACCTGCACGGGACTCGTCGAGCAGCTGCTCGGCCTGACCCTGGGCGAAGCCTATGACGCGGCCGCGGTGCCGGCAATGTGCGGCTGTACGGAGCTGGGCCACGGTGACGTGCGCCGCCTGATCAAGGCCAAGCAACTGAAGACCATTCCGGCGGTGATGCAGGAGCTGGGCTGGACGTCGTCGGGCGGTTGCGCCAAGTGCCGTCCGGCGCTGAACTATTATCTCGTCTGCGACTGGCCGGACGACTACGCCGACGACTACCAGTCGCGCTTCATCAACGAGCGTGTGCACGCGAATATCCAGAAGGACGGCACCTATTCGGTGGTTCCCAGGATGTGGGGCGGCATGACCAGTTCCACGGAATTGCGCGCGATTGCCGACGTGGTGGACAAGTTCCAGATCCCGGCGGTGAAATGCACCGGCGGCATGCGCATCGACATGCTGGGCATCCGGAAGGAAGACCTGCCCGCCGTCTGGGCCGATCTGGGCAAGGCGGGGTTTGTATCCGGCCAGGCTTACGCCAAGGGGCTGCGCACGGTAAAAACCTGCGTCGGAACGGACTGGTGCCGCTTCGGCACGCAGGATTCCACCGGCCTCGGCATCCGCCTCGAAAAATTCATGTGGGGCTCGTGGACCCCGGCCAAGCTGAAGATGGCGGTATCGGGGTGTCCGCGGAACTGCGCGGAAGCCACCTGCAAGGACATCGGCATCATCTGTGTGGACTCGGGCTACGAGATCCATTTCGCGGGCGCGGCCGGTCTCGACATCAAGGGCACCGAGGTGCTCGGCCACGTGGGCACGGAAGACGCGGTGCTCGAGCATGTGGTGGCGCTGGCGCAGATGTACCGCGAGCAGGGCTTTTATCTGGAGCGCATCTACAAGTGGGCCAAGCGCATCGGCCTTGACGAGATCCGCACGCAGATCATGGACGACGCCGAGCGCCGCAAGGCCTATTTCGACCGCTTCGTCTTCTCCCAGAAATTCGCCCAGGTCGACCCATGGTCCGAACGCGTGTCCGGCAAGGACAAGCACGAGTTCAAGCCCATGGCGACGCTCGAACTGGAGGCGGCCCAATGAACGCTCCCGTGACAACGCTGTCCGGCGACTGGATCGAGATCGGCGCGCTGGACGACATCCCGCGTCAGGGCGCCCGCGTCGTGAAAACGGCTTCCGGCTGCATCGCCGTGTTCCGCACGGCGGACGACGCGGTCTTCGCGCTCGACGACCGCTGCCCGCATCGCGGCGGCCCGCTGAGCCAGGGCATCGTGCACGGCAACTCCGTCACCTGCCCGCTGCACAACTGGGTGATCAGCCTGGAAACGGGCATGGCGCAGGGCGCCGACGAGGGCCAGACCACCGCGACGCCGGCAAAGGTCGAGAACGGGCGCATCTTCATTGCCCGCACGGCTCTGGCGCAACGGGTGGCGTGACACGATGAACCGGTCGATCCGCGAGACCACCGTCAAGACCACCTGCCCCTATTGCGGCGTCGGCTGCGGCGTGCTGGCCACCACCGCCGCCGACGGCACGGTGTCGGTGAAGGGCGATCCCGATCATCCGGCGAATTCCGGCCGCCTGTGCTCCAAGGGGTCCGCACTGGCGGAGACGCTGGATCTCGACGGCCGACTGCTGCATCCCGAAATTGGCGGCAACCGGGTGTCATGGGACGAGGCCACGCGGACCGTGGCGGACCGGTTCTCATCGGTCATCGAGGAACACGGACCCGACGCGGTCGCTTTCTATGTCTCCGGCCAGATCCTCACCGAGGACTATTACATCGCCAACAAGCTGATGAAGGGCTTCATCGGCTCGGCCAACATCGACACCAACTCGCGGCTGTGCATGGCCTCCTCGGTCGCCGGCCACAAGCGCGCCTTCGGCACCGACACGGTGCCCGGATGCTACGAGGATCTGGAGGAAGCCGATCTCGTCGTGCTGGTCGGCTCCAACCTGGCCTGGTGCCATCCGGTCCTGTTCCAGCGGCTGATGGCGGAAAAGCAACGCCGCCCGCAGCTTGCGATCGTCGCCATCGACCCGCGCCGCACCATGACGGCGCGCAGTGCCGACATGCATCTGGCGCTGGAACCCGGCACCGACGTGGCGCTGTTCAACGGGCTGCTTGACTGGCTGTCAAACACCGGCCGGCTCGATCCGCGCTTCATCGCCGAGCACACCGGCGGTTGTTTTGAGGCGCTGGAGGCGGCACGCGCCACCGGGTTCCTCGGCGTGGCAGAAGCCACGGGACTGGGCGAGCGCGAGCTTGCCGCGTTTTACGAGCTCTTCGGAGACACGCGGAAGGTCGTCACCGTGTTTTCCCAGGGCGTCAACCAG
>JBFHII010000142.1:0-6864 GCA_041596535.1 Breoghania sp.
CCGCACAGCGCACCCTTGCCGGGAATCTCCGGCAGCGCGCACTGCGCGATGAAGGGCTTCAGCCGGATCAGCGCGTTGTGCCCCCAATAGGGGCCGCAGTCGCCCTGCCACCAGGCGCTGCCCAGCGTGTAGGAACGCATGCCCAGCCGCATGCCGAACTGGAACACCCGGGCAAAGGCGCTGGCGGTCGGCAAGCCGACAACCAGGCTCTGGGCGATGCCGAGCTGCGGCTCCGCCTGCATCAGCCGCACCAGCCGGGTGATGGCGCGCGCGGTCATGAAGCTGTCGGCGTCCAGCACCAGCGCAAAATCATGCGCTTCGCCCCAGCGCTCGCAGAAATCGCGAATGTTGCCGGCCTTGAAGGCGGTGTTCTCGGTGCGCCGTCGGTAGGTGATGTCGAAGCTGCCGCTCCAGCGCGCCTTCAGCTCGGCCACCATCGCCTCTTCCGCCCGGGCCACGTCGTCCCAGGAGGTGTCGCTGAGGATGTAGAGCGCGAAGGCATCGCCGTGCCCGGCACGCGCCAGCCCGTCCAGCATCGCGTCGAGATTGCGCTGGATACGGGCGGTGTCCTCGTTGCGGATGCAGCTCAGGATCGCGGTGCGCGTGGTGATCTCGGCCACCGGCAGCGTGCGTGCCAGCGCCGGATTGACGGCTTCCGCCGCGTTGCGCGTCGCGCGCAGCAGGACCAGGCCCAGCACGGCGTTCCAGAACCCGATCACCATCCACGGCAGGGTGATGACGAACATCGCCAGCATGGCCGCTTCCGCCGCCGTGACACCGCCCGGCGACAGGGTGGCGGTCATCAGCCCCGCGAGCCCCGCGACGCAACCGACGACGAGCCCGGCGAACACCTGCCTGCGGCGCGCCACCGGCATGTCGAGAATGATCCGCGCAATGATGCTATTGGGGGTGCTATTGGGAATGGCTTGATATTTCATAGAATAACCGCAACTGGGCAGGTCCGTGGGACCGCAACTGAAAGCGCCCTGACGCCAAAAGGCCGATCGGGCACAGCGGCGGAGTCAGAGACCGGAAAGAGGGCAAAGGTGTGGCGAAACGTGACGGAAAAACAGGCGCATCGGACGCGGATGCGCTGTGGTACACGGGCAATGGGTGCGCCGCAATACGCCGCGAGACGTTGGCGCCTCTGGCGCCGGGCCACCTGCGCGTCGAAGCGCTGTACAGCGGCATCAGCCGGGGCACGGAAAGCCTGGTGTTCAATGGCCAGGTGCCGGAAAGCGAGTTCGAGCGGATGCGCGCGCCGTTCCAGGCGGGGGACTTTCCCTTCCCGGTAAAATACGGCTACGCCTGCGTCGGCCGCATCGTCGCCGGCCCGGACGACTCCGGTGCCGGAGACACCCATGCGGGTGACACGGGTGCGGATGACACTGCTGCGCTGCTGCCCGGCCGGACCGTGTTCGTGCTGCATCCCCATCAAACCCTGTTCGATATCCCCGTGAACGCAGCACGAATCGTGCCGGATCACATTCCGCCCCAACGGGCGGTTCTCGGCGCAAACATGGAAACCGCACTTAACGCCCTGTGGGACGGCGGACTAGCGCCGGGCGATCACATTGCCGTGGTTGGCGGCGGGGTGATCGGCGCCCTGACCGCCTGGCTGGCCTCGCGCACCCCCGGCACCCGGGTGACACTGGTCGATAAAAACCCGGATAAAGCGCGTGTCGCCCGCAAACTCGGGCTTGCCTTCAGCGATCCCGAAAACACACGCGGGGATAACGATTTAGTGATACATGCCAGCGCCTCGGAAACCGGTCTGAACACCGCAATCGGCTTGTGCGGCATGGAGGCGACCGTCGTCGAAATGAGTTGGTACGGCGAAAAAAGCGTCCGCATCGGCCTCGGCGGGGCGTTCCACGCGCGGCGCTTGAAGCTGATATCGAGCCAGGTCGGGCAGATCCCGCCCGCCCGCAGGCCGCGCTGGGATTACGCCCGCAGGCTTGCCGCCGCCATCAGGCTGCTTGACGACCCGTGCCTGGATGCGCTCTTGGAGGAGCCGGTGGCCTTCGCCGACCTGCCGCATTGCCTGCCCACGGTGCTCGCGCCCGGCGCCGCAACCCTGTGTCAGGTGGTGCGCTATCCGGCCGCCGCATCCGTGACCAGCGACATCGACTGATCACATTTCATTCGAGTGCACCCGCTATTCGAGAGCATCAGGAGCCTGCCCGTGTTTGCCGTTGAAGTCCGTGACCACATCATGATCGCCCATTCGTTTTCCGGCGCGCTGTTCGGCCCCGCCCAGGCGCTGCACGGGGCGACCGTCGTCATCGACGCCGCCTTCATGGCCGCAGCGCTCGACGCCAACGGCGTGGTCATCGACATCGGCCGCGCGCATGAGGCGCTGAAGGCCATCATCGCGCCGCTGAACTACAAGAACCTCGACACGCTGCCGGAATTCGCCGGCCGGAACACCACCACGGAGTTCCTGACCAAGCATATCCATGACGGGCTGGCCGCCGCCGCGCGCGCCGATGCGCTCGGCCGCCCGGGCGCCGAGCTTTCCAGCATCCGGGTGACGCTCTCGGAAAGCCATGTGGCCCGCGCCTGGTACGAAGGACCCGTCACCCCGTGACGCAGAACCGCCCGGCGAACCGCCTCGTCTTTGCCTATCCCGGCGATCTCGATACGCCGACCGGCGGCTACGGCTATGCCCGGCGGATCATCGCCGGCCTGCGCACTCTCGGCTGGCAGGTCGAGGCGCTGTCGCTCGGGGACGGCTTTCCGAAAGCCGATAGCAGCGCCAGGGCGCGGGCGGGAGCGCTGCTCGCTGCCGTGCCGTGCGGCGTGCCGCTGGTGATCGACGGGCTGGCGCTCGGCGTGCTGCCCGACGAAGCGGAGGCGCTGGCGCGAAGCCGCCCCTTCATCGCCCTGGTGCATCACCCGCTGGCGCTTGAAACCGGGCTGGATGCCTGCCAACAGGCCGCCTTGCGCGCCAGCGAGACACGCAGCCTCGCAGCAGCCCGCGCGGTGATCGCCTCGAGCCCCGCAACCGCCGACGGCCTCGTGCGCGATTTCGGCGTGCCGCGCAGCGCGATCTCCGTCGTCGTGCCCGGCACAGATCCGGCCCCCGAGACATCCCCCAGTTCGTCTGCCCCCCGCGTGCGCCAGGTCAACGACGGCACGATCCGGCTTGTCAGCGTCGGCTCGCTGGTGCCGCGCAAGGGGCATGACGTGCTGATCCGCGCGCTGGCGGATCTCGCGGATCTGCCCTGGCGGCTGGACATCGCCGGCGGCGACCGGCTCGATCCGGACCATGCGGCGCTGTTGCGCGAGATGGTCGCCACGGCCGGCCTTGATGACCGCATCACCCTGCATGGCGCGCTGTCCGCCGATGACCTCGAGGCGCTCTATGCGCATTCGGATGTCTTCGCGCTGGCAACCCGCTACGAGGGCTACGGCATGGCGTTTGCCGAGGCTATCGTGCGCGGCCTGCCGATCGTCGCCACCGGGGCCGGCGCCGTCGCCGGGACCATCGCGCCGGGCACCGGGCTGCTCTATGCGCCCGACGACACCCAAGGCCTGCGCGACGGCCTGCGCCGGATGATCGCGGACGCCGATCTGCGCACCCGATGCGCCGCCGCCTGTCGCGACGCGGCGAAGCGCTATCCCGATTGGCAGGCCACGGCGGCGCTGTTCGCCAGCGCCATCGAGACCGCCAGCACCAACGCCAGCCCCGCAGACACACCAAGAGGCACCGCCAGGGAGAATGCTTGATGAGCGGCTTTTCCGCCGAATGGCTCGACGTGCGCGAACCGCTGGACGCCCGCGCCCGCAATCCCGGAATTCTTGCGCGTGCGGCGGCGCTGTGCGCGGAGCTTTCCGCGCCGCGCATCACCGATCTGGCATCGGGCACCGGCTCCACCCTGCGCGCCATGCAGCCGGTGCTGCCGGCTGATCAGGTCTGGCGGCTCACCGATCACGACCGCACGCTGATCGAGACCGCCCATGCCCGCGCACACGCCGAGTTTCCCGAACTGAACGTGGAAACGCTGCAGGCGGATCTGGCGCATGGCATCGAGCCGCTGCTCGATGAGCCGGTCGACCTGCTGACCACCTCGGCGTTCCTCGACCTGGTCTCCGCCGACTGGCTGGACGGCCTCGTCGCCGCGGTCGCCGCGCGGCGCATCCCGTTCTACGCCGCGCTCACCTATGACGGGCGCATCAGCTGTCAGCCCGAACACCCGTTGGACGATACGGTGCGCGCCGCGGTCAACCGCCACCAGTATGGCGACAAGGGCTTCGGCCCGGCGCTCGGCCCGCGCGCCGTGCTGCAGGCCGTCAAGCGCTTCGAGGCCGCCGGATTCTCGGTCGACTTCGCGCCCTCGGACTGGGAGGCCGAACCGGCGGACGCGGCGTTTCAGCATGCACTGGTGGACGGCTGGGCACAGGCCGCGCTGGACATGGATGTGCCCGCCGGTGAGGTCTCAAACTGGCAGTCAGCGCGGCGCGCGGCGATCGCCGACGGCCATTCGCACATCACCGTCAGCCACCATGATTTCCTCGCGGTTCCCGGCTGACGATCCGCCGCGCATCAGTGCCGCAAGTCGCTGACTTTGCGGCATTCCCACCTGCCGCGGCGTTCGCTACAGTGAGGGCGGGGATAGGGGAATTAAACCATGACAGAGACACCGGCACCGGCCTACACCACCACGGCCCGCATCTTTCATTGGCTGACCGCCGCGGGCGTGCTGCTGATGATCCCGGCGGGACTGGCCATGCTGCGCGTCAGCGGCGGGCCGCTGCAGAATTTCCTGTTCGACTTCCACCGCTCGATGGGCGTGGCGCTGTTCATCATCACGGTGCTGCGGCTGATTTACAGGATCAACCACCGGCCCGCGCCGCTGCCCGCCGACATGCCGGCGAGCCAGAAATTCGCCGCCCACGCCGTGCACGCCCTGCTCTACGGGATCCTTCTGGCGAGCCCGATCATCGGCTGGATCGGAACCTCCGCCTATGGCGCGGCGATCAAGGTGTTCTGGACGGTCACGCTGCCGCCGATCGTCGCCAAGGACAAGCCGACCGCGGATCTGTTCCTCGGCCTGCACCAGTATCTCGGATGGATCATGACCGCCGCGGTGCTCGCGCACATTTCCGCCGCGCTGTATCATCACTTCATCAAGCGTGACGGCGTGCTGCTACGGATGGTTCGCGGGTGAGCCGTCCGGCAACAGATCATCCGACCTCTCGCGGAGCTGGCGTTGCCGTTCCCGGTCGGCCATGTCACGGCGTTTCCCGGCCTGCTGCAACTGTTTCTGGTCCAGGGCACGCGTCCGGGTCTGGTCTTCCAGCAACCGGTTGAGCGTGTTGCGCTGCTGCACCAGGCCATCGGTGTTGCTCGGCGGGCGCGGCACCACCGGCAGCGGCACCACGACCTGGGCCTGCGCGGCGAAAGCCGTCAGGACGGCAACGATGAGGATCGGGATCGCGGCGGATCGGGTCATGCCCTGAATATGGGGGCGCCGGGCGCGCACGCCAGCCCCGCCCGATTCACGAGGCTGCGCGAAGTTTCGCCTGGTGTTCCAGCCCGGCGACGAGATCGTTGAAGCCGCCGCCCTGGATGATGACGTGATCGGTGAGCGCGCGCTGGGCCGCCTCCGCGTCCTCGGCGGCGATCGCCGCCACCACCTGCCGGTGCTCGGCCAGCGACTGACGCATGCGGCCACGCACCCGCAACTGCAGCCGGCGATAGGGCTTCAGCCGCCGGTGCAGCGCCATCGCCTGGCTGGTGAGAAAACTGTTGCCGCAGGCGCGGTAGATCAGGTGGTGAAAGCGCTCGTTCTCATAATAGTAGGCGTCCGCATCGCCGCCGTCGAAGGCGCTCTCGCAGGCCTCCATCGCCTCGCGCAGCGCCGCCAGATCCTCCGGCGAAATCCGCCGCGCCGCGAGACGCCCGCACATGCCCTCCAGTTCCGCCATCACCTCGAACATCTCGATGATCTCGTTGATGCCGGCGGAGCGCACGAAGGCGCCGCGTCGCGGTTTCAGCTCCAGCAGGCCGGACGCCGAGAGCTGCTGGAAGGCTTCGCGGATCGGCGTGCGGGAAACCTTGAAGCGCTCGGCCAGCTTCACCTCGTCCAGCCGCGCGCCTGGTGCGTGCACGCCGGTGACGATTTCCTGTTCCAGCTGATCGCGCAGCCGGTCGGCCATCCGCCCCGAGAGATGTTCGGGCAGGGCATCGGGCAGCGGCCCCGTGCCGCGCCGCCGCACGGTGGCGGCGGGACGCGTTCCCATCGGCTCGGGCATTGTGTCTGACATTTGATCCGGCTGGCTGTCGGCCATGCGATTCCCCGTCTGAAGGCAGCGGACCTCAATAGCACACATCCTTGTATACAAAAACCTTGACTCTGTGTGCATACGAAGGCCCTATTCTTCCCTCGATCAAAACAACATGCCGGTACATCCGGTGGGAGGAATCAATGTTCAAAACGATAGTCATCGCGGCTGTCGCCGGCTCCATGGCCAGCGCAGCGCTCGCCGAAACAACGCTGAAGGCATCGCACCAGTGGCCGGGCGGCAAGGGCGACGTTCGCGACGAGATGGTCCAGATCCTCGCCCGCGAGGTCGAGAAGGCCGGCGTCGATCTCAAGATCCAGGTCTACCCGGGCAAGTCGCTGTTCAAGCCGACCGAGCAGTGGGGCGCCATGACCAAGGGTCAGCTCGACATCTCCGCCTTCCCGCTCGACTACGCCTCGGGCCGTCACCCGCAGTTCTCCGCGACGCTGATGCCGGGCCTGGTGCGCAACCACGATCGCGCGCAGCGGCTGAACAACTCGCCGTTCATGGATGACATCAAGCAGATCATCAATGACGCCGGTGTGGTGGTGCTGGCCGATGCATGGCTGGCGG
>JBFHII010000143.1:0-6823 GCA_041596535.1 Breoghania sp.
CCCTTCAAGGCGAATCCAGCTCTCTTCGCGGCGGGCCTTGTCGCGCGACAGAACGGCTTCACCGAGCGCGTTCTCGACACGCTCCAGATAAACTTCGACTTCGTCGCCGATGTTCAGCTCGCCATCGCGAGCCCGGGCGCCGAATTCCTTGAGCGGCACGCGGCCTTCGACCTTCAGGCCGACATCGATTACCGCGAGGTCTTTTTCGAAAGCGATCACCGTCCCCTTGACGACGGATCCTTCCTGCATCTCGGATCCACCAAAGGCTTCGTCGAGCATTGCCGCGAAATCATCGGTGGTGGGATTCAAAGAGGTCATTGAAACTCCATAAGCCATCACTGGCTGGCGCCGGCGGTTTGTGTTGCACTGTGCCTTGCGCGATCACCCGGTCCCTATCGGACGACCGCCTGAAAAAACAGGCAGGCCGGCGCATTCGGGCAAACGGAAGGCCGTTTTGTTCCAAAGGCTGCCGCATCACGAAACGCGTCGAAACCGATGTCCCTCGAGAGATCATCCGGCGGCGTCCGCGATATCGTGCCCGCGTCTTGAAAGACCACAGGGCGCGCAAGCGTTGTGAAATGCCAAAAGGGCACGGCTCGAAGCGCGCCCCACGAGGACCGTCTCCGGCCAATCGCGAGACCCCGCTTGAGGGCGTGCCCGTTCCCTGACAAGTCAAATGCTGTCGATGATATCCACAGCCTTACGGAACGCCGTTTCTATATCCATTTCCGACGTGTCGAGCAAGTGGGCATCTGCCGTTTGTTTCAGCGGCGCGACCGCCCGTCCGGCATCGCGTTCGTCACGCTTGATGAGGTCGGCGAGAATGGCGTCGAAATCGGCCGCCTCGCCACGCGACGCGAGCTCATCGGTGCGGCGGCGCGCCCGCACCGGGGCGGAGGCGGTGACGAAGAGCTTCACCTCGGCGTCCGGACAGATCACGGTGCCGATGTCGCGCCCGTCGAGCACCGCGCCTGTGGCCGCGAAGTCGCGCTGCAGCTTGAGCAGCGCTGCGCGCACCGCGGGCATCACCGCGACCTTCGAGGCGGCCTCACCCACCGCATGCGCGGACAGGGTTCTCCGGTCGAGCGCGCCGGTGTCGAGGTTCGCGGCAATATCAGCGGCCCGCGCCTCATCGTCGAGCGGGAGATCCCGGTCGAGCAGTTCCGCCGCAACCGCCCGATACAGCAGCCCCGTGTCGAGATGCTTCAGGCCGAAATGCGCAGCAAGCCGCCGCGCCAGCGTTCCCTTGCCCGAGGCGGCGGGTCCATCGATCGCGATAATCATCGTGCGGTCGCTTCCGGTGATTGCGCGCCCGGGGTTTCGATACGGCCGCCGAGGCTCTCGAACAACTGGGGGAACCCGGGGAAACTCGTGGCGATCGGCGCGCCGTCGTCCACCGAGACCGGCGCCTGCGCGGCCAGGCCCAGCACCAGGAAGCTCATGGCGATGCGGTGGTCAAGATGCGTGACGACCGTGCCGCCACCCGCAACCGTCCGTGCTCCACGCACCGTCAACGTGTCCGCCCCCTCCTCGTGATCGACCCCGTTGGCCTTCAACCCGGCGGCGACCGCAGAGAGCCGGTCGCTCTCCTTCACCCGCAACTCCTCAAGTCCGAGCATCCGCGTTTCGCCTTCGGCGAAGGCGGCGGCGACGGCAAGAACGGGATATTCGTCAATCATCGAGGGCGCACGATCCGCGGGAACCGTCACGCCCTTGAGCCCGCCATGCCGCGCGCGGATGTCGCCGAGCCGTTCACCACCCGTCTCGCGCTCATTGAGGATTTCGAGATCCGCGCCCATTTCCTTGAGCGTCGTGAACAGACCGGTGCGATGCGGGTTGAGCAGCACGTCGCGCACCGTGACCTCGGAGCCCGGTGTGATCAGCGCCGCAACGATCGGGAAGGCCGCGGAACTCGGATCGCACGGCACCGTGATGTCCTGCGGCGTCAGCTCCGGCTGGCCGGTCAGCCGGATGACGCGCTCGCCGGCTTCATTCTCGGTGGTTTCGATCTCGGCGCCAAAGCCCGACAGCATGCGTTCGGTGTGATCCCGTGTCGGCACCGGCTCGATGACCGTGGTGACACCGGGCGCGTTGAGCCCGGCGATCAGCACCGCCGACTTGACCTGCGCGGAGGGCACCGGCACCCGGTAGCTCAGCGGCATGGCGGTCTCCGGGCCGCGCAGCGTCAGCGGCAGGCGGTCGCCTTCGCGCGCCATTACCTGGGTCCCCATCTGGCGCAGGGGATCAAGCACACGGCCCATGGGCCGCTTCGACAGCGACGCATCGCCGATAAAGGTCGCCGTGATCGGGTGGCTGCCGACCATGCCCATCACCAGCCGGGCGCCGGTGCCGGCGTTGCCGAAATCAAGCGCGGTTTCCGGCTCGCGCAGCGCGCCGACACCGACGCCGCGCACGTGCCACACGCCGTCGTCGTCCTTGTACACGCTGGCGCCCAGGGCGCGCATCGCGTCGCCGGTGTGATGCACGTCTTCCGATTCAAGCAGCCCCGAAATCCGCGTTTCGCCGACCGCCAGCGCTCCGAACATCAGCGAACGATGCGAAATCGACTTGTCCCCGGGTACGCGGACTTCGCCCTTGAGCGGCTTGCCGGGATGCGAAATCATCGGGGAAACAGTATCTACAGGCATTGAATTGTAACCCATCGGTTGCATCGGGCAGGGCATGCCGGAGGGCGTTTTCCGGAAGCCGGATCGCATGGACAAGACCATGTTTCGAAACGGCAATTCCAGCACGCCCGGCGCAATGCGAACGGCGCCTCCGCCTGCGCGGTGATCAATTTTCTGACGCCCGCGATTCCGCGAGAGCACAGGTTGATCTAGCATGTCGCCCCGGTGCGGTCATCTTGCGGAACCTGAAAAATGCACGGATGGGTTTATTACGCTTTGACAGGACGACGCCTGCACGGTTATTGGGACGACGCTTTTTGAAATGACAGGTTAGGCAGGGCTGAAATCGTGACGAAACCGGACCTCGGGACCAAGCATCTGTGCCCTGGCTGCGGCACGAAATTCTATGACCTCAAGCGGACGCCGATCACCTGCCCGAAATGCGGCACGGTGGTGAGCATCGCAGCGACCAAGGGCTCGGGCGGGCGCGCCGCGAAGGCGGCCGTGGTCGAAACCGAAGCCACGCCGGACGTGGCGGACGCCAAAGAGGAAAACGTCGATATCGTCTCCCTCGAGGAGGCCGATGCCGAACAGATAGGTTCCAGCAAGAAGAGCACTGTCGTCGACGATGACGACGACGACGATGTGGACGTAGACGTGGATGACGTCGACGATATCGACGACGACGCGGCCGACGATGACACGTTCCTCGAGGACGATGAGGACGACGACGCCGTGCCTGATATCGTCGTTGTGCGCGAAACCGACGAAGACCTCTGATTGTCCACAGGCGAAGGGCCAGAAAGGCACTGACGCCCACTTGACTTCCCGGCGGGCGGGGCTATGTTCCGCCCGCACAACGGCTCCGGGGCCGTACCCAACACCCGGAAACAGTGGGGCCATAGCTCAGTTGGGAGAGCGCTTGCATGGCATGCAAGAGGTCGGCGGTTCGATTCCGCCTGGCTCCACCAAATCTCCCCCTGCATCTTGAACGTTCCGACACGCCGCGCGCTTCTATCGCGGCATTGTCAGCCCGTGACCGGCCTTTGCATGCGGCTGCCTGCAGCCGAAGGCCGCGGCGCTGAGATCAAACGAACTTGCGGAACATCTTCATCTGATCGAACAGACCTTCGAGCGTCTTCATGCGGTCGCGGGTTTCCGACCATGTGTCGTTCTGCACGGCCGCGATCAGCGCCTCGAGAATGAACATCGTCACCACCGAGGAATCCCACGCCGAGGGTGCCTCGATGCGGCAGTGGAAGCTGTGGGTGGCGTGGGCGGCGGCCGGCGAGCCCCACTGGTCGGTAAAGAGCACCAGGATCACGCCCCGTTCCTTGGCCATTTCCGCCAGCCGCTGGGTGTCATGCTCGTAGCGGCGGATGTCGAAGGCGATCAGGACGTCGCCGGGCTGCATGCTCAGCACATAGTGCGGCCAGGTGTTCGCATTCGGCGGCAGCAGCGTCATCGAATCGCGGATCATCTGCATGTGCGTGAAAAGATAATCCGCAAGCGACCGGGTAATGCGCCCGCCGACCACAAAGACAGGCCGATTCCGGTCCGCCAGCAAACCCACGACCGCGTCGAAATCCTCGCATGCGATCTGGTGCAGGGTCTGACGCATGTTGTCCATCGCGGCGTCGGCGAAACGGTTGAGAATATGCGTATCCGGAGCGCCCTGGGCCCAGCGGTCGTGCTTGACGATCGGATTGGAGATGGTGTCTTCCAGCTCGGCGCGCAGCTTCGCCTGCAGCTCGGGAAAGCCGCTGAACCCCAGCTTGCGCGCCATGCGCGCAACCGTCGGGGTCGAGACGCCGGAATTTTCCGCCACCGTCGTGATGCTGCCCAGACCCGACACCGGATAGCTCTCCAGCATGACATTGGCGAGCTGGCGCTCGGCGCGCGTGAGACTTTCAAATTTTCCGCGTATCCGTTCCGCGACAGTCTGATCCTGAGCGGTCTCCATTCCCGGGCGTTCCTTTCCGCGACGTCGGCGAATTGTCAATTGTAAGCATGGCTGAAGAGATTCCACCAGTAACCGAGTTCAAGAAAAATATCTTTCAGAATGCGCCTTGACAGCCACGCCACGTCTGAAAAGATATCTTCAGAACGGGCGAAAGGGACGGATCGATGCCGCCACGGGCGAGATCAGGAGCGCAGGCGTCTTCGGACATGTTGACCGGGCAGCCAGGGCCGTCGGACGAGAGCGCTCGAGCGCAGAGCCGCACCGTAAACGCGATCAATCTCTCCGGCGCCAGCGATCTTCTCCTGGTCTGCGAACACGCCTCCAACCACATTCCGCCGGAACTGGCCGGGCTCGGACTCACCGACGATATGCTGAGCAGCCACATCGCCTGGGATCCTGGCGCCCTGCCGGTCGCCACGGCGCTGTCGCGGGCACTCGATGCGCCGCTCATCGCCCATCGCCTGTCGCGGCTGGTCTACGACTGCAACCGGCCGCCGGAGGCCGAAAGCGCGGTTCCAGCGGTCAGCGAAATTCACGCCATTCCCGGCAACACCAATCTGACGCCAGCCGCCCGCCAGGCGCGTGTCGATCTCTGCTACGCCCCTTTCCGTGAGGCGTTGAGCGCCGCCATCGAGGATCGCATCGCGCAGGCACGCCCCCCTGTGCTGGTGACCATCCACTCGTTTACGCCCATCTACCGGGGGCAAAGGCGCGACGTCGAGATCGGCGTTCTGCATGATGATAGCGACAGCCGGCTGGCCGACGCCATGCTGGATTCCGCTTCCATGGATAGGCGCTTCGACGTGCGGCGCAACGCGCCCTATGGACAAAGCGACGGTGTGATGCACACGCTGCAGGAACACGGGGTTTCACGCGGCCTGTTGAACGTGATGATCGAGATCCGCAACGATCTGATCGCCGACGAGGCCGCGCAGGCCGATGTGGCGCAATGGCTGGGCGCGTGCCTTCGCGACGCCCTCGAGTGCCTGGGCGCCAACACGCAGACACATGAAGGCGGAGCGTAGGCGATGCCACAGGCGATCAAGACCTTCGTGCGCTGGGTAGACGCGGTCAATCACCGCATCGGCCGCATCACCATGTACATGATTTTCGTGATGATGGGCGTGCTGCTGTGGTCGTCGATTTCCAAGACCTTCTTCACGCCGACGCTGTGGACCCTCGAGACCGCGCAGTTCCTGATGGTTGGCTACTACATCGTCGGCGGCGCCTATGCGATGCAGCTCGGATCGAATGTGCGCATGGATCTCTTCTACGGAGGCTGGTCCTACAAGACCAAGGCCTGGGTCGACGCGATCACCGTCTTCTTCCTGCTCTATTTTCTCGGCGTGCTGCTTTACGGCGGGCTCGGCTCCACGGCCTATTCACTGGGCTACTGGGGCGATGAGCCGCTGGTGTTCTTCGGCGGGCTGATCAAGGCGCTGGTCACCGGCGGCTTCGATGCGGCCGGCGAGGTCATCGGACGGATGGAGCAAAGCCCGACCGCCTGGCGGCCGTTGCTGTGGCCCATCAAGGCCGTGATGTGCTTCGGCCTGGTGATGATGATCCTGCAAGCCTTTGCCGAGTTCTTGAGAGACATTGGCCGTATCCGCGGAGACGAGTTCTGATGTCCCATGAGATGATCGCCCTCTTCATGTTCGCGACCATGATGCTGATGCTGCTCACCGGACAGCGGGTGTTCGGCGCCATCGGCTTCGTGGGAGCCGTGGCGGGCGTGCTGCTGTGGGGCGTCGGCGGTGTCGACATTCCGTTCTCCGCGGCGATGAAGCTGATGAAATGGTACCCGCTGCTGACGCTGCCGATGTTCATCTTCATGGGCTACGTCCTGTCGGAGTCCAAGATCGCCGACGATCTGTACAAGATGTTCCACGTGTGGATGGGGCCGGTGCGCGGCGGTCTCGCCATCGGGACCATCGGCCTGATGGTGCTGATCTCGGCCATGAACGGCCTGTCGGTGGCCGGCATGGCCATCGGTGCCACCATCGCCCTGCCCGAACTGCTCAAACGCGGCTACGACAAGATCATGGTCACCGGCGTGATCCAGGCCGGCAGCTCGCTGGGGATCCTGGTCCCGCCGAGCGTGGTCCTGGTGCTGTACGGGATGATCGCGCGGCAACCGGTGGGACAGCTGTGGCTGGCCGGCGTGTTTCCGGGCCTGCTGATGGCGACCCTGTTCGTCGCGTACATCGTGATCCGATGCAGAATTCAGCCCCAG
>JBFHII010000144.1:0-6805 GCA_041596535.1 Breoghania sp.
CGGCGCGGGTCTACGACTACGACATGGAGACGCGTGCGCGCACCCTGCGCAAGGAACAGGAAGTGCCGAGCGGGCACGATCCCGACGCCTACATTACCCGCCGGGTGATGGCCCCGGCGCATGACGGCGAACTGGTGCCGGTGTCGCTGCTGTTCTCCAGACAAACGCCGCTGGACGGCACCGCGCCGTGCCTGCTTTACGGCTACGGCTCCTACGGCATGGCCATGCCGGCGAGCTTCTCGACCAACGCTCTGTCGCTGGTTGACCGTGGCTTTGTCTATGCCATCGCCCACATCCGCGGCGGCAAGGAAAAGGGCTTTCGCTGGTACGCCGAAGGGCGGCGCGAGAAGAAGGACAACACCTTCAAGGATTTCCTCTCCGCGGGCCAGTATCTGTGCGACGAGAAATTCACCGCGCGCGGCAAGATCGTCGGGCATGGCGGTTCGGCCGGCGGCATGCTGATGGGCGCGGTGGCCAACATGGACCCGGGATTGTTTGCCGGCATCGTCGCCGAGGTGCCCTTCGTCGACGTGCTCAACACCATGCTCGACGACACGCTGCCGCTGACCCCGCCGGAGTGGCCGGAATGGGGCAATCCGATCGAGGACGCCGAGGCCTACCGCTTCATCGCGTCCTACTCGCCCTACGACAACGTGGCCGCGCAGGATTATCCGCCGATCCTCGCCGTGGGCGGGCTGACGGATCCGCGCGTGACCTACTGGGAGCCGGCCAAGTGGGTGGCCAGGTTGCGCGCCACCCGCACCAATGACGCCTTGCTGCTGCTCAAGACCAACATGGACGCCGGACACGGCGGTGCCTCGGGCCGCTTCGACCGGCTCAAGGAAGTCGCCTTCAACTGGGCGTTTGCGCTGAAGGTGGCTGGCAAGGCGTAGGCGGGGCATTTCCGCATGGCGCGGCCCGGAGACAGTCCGGGCCACCCCATCCCGCACCGATGGCCGCTACTTCATCAGCTTCTTCAGTTCCTTGACCAGCGCGTCGACCTCTTCGGCCGCGCGGCCGTTGGGTTCGGTCTCGGTCACCGTTCGGCCCTGGCCCATGGAGGCGGCGAAGGCGATGCGGTTGCCCAGCCGCGCCCTGGCGGTTTTCGATCCCAGGGCATCCAGTGCCTCGGCCATCTCCCCGGTCAGGAGCGCGCGCGGCGGCACCCGGTTCATGACGAGTATGGCGGGCACCTCCTCATGGGCGGCCATGTCCAGCGTCATCTGGCTGGCCCAGACGTCGACGGGCGACGGCTGAACGGGAATCGCGACGAGATCCGCCGCCTCGATCGCCGGGCGCACGTCGCGGTCGGATTTCGGCGGGGTATCCAGCAGCACGAAGTCATGGTCGCGCGCCAGGGCGCGCGCCTCGCGCCGTGCTCCCCAACCGCTGGCGGTGCGGAACTCCAGCCCCGTGGCGTCTTCGCCGAGCAACTGCTCCCGCGCCTCGAGCCACTCCCCGAGAGACCCCTGCGGATCGATATCCAGCATCGCCACAGACATTCCGCGCCCCTTCCCCAGAGCGATGGCCAGATGAGCGGCAAGCGTCGTCTTTCCGGATCCGCCCTTTTGTTGGGCAACAGTGATAATCTTGCCTGTCATTTACGCGTGCCTTTCTGAAAGTCACACTGCA
The DNA here is from genome assembly GCA_041596535.1 of Breoghania sp. Taxonomy (GTDB): domain Bacteria; phylum Pseudomonadota; class Alphaproteobacteria; order Rhizobiales; family Stappiaceae; genus Breoghania. The sequence goes on from JBFHII010000144.1 coordinate 1,633, forward strand.
GAACCGCCCGAACAGCCTGCAAGCCGGGCCGCACCGCCAAGTATCCGTCCGCCGGTTGCCGTCATGGCGGGGAATCCCGAGCAAGCGGCATGCCACGGCGCGTGGGCCGCCTGGCACGAACACAGGACATGCGGATTGCGCCGGTTGTGTGCAAGGTGCCGGCACGAGCAGCGCCTCCGCCAACCGGGCGGGACACCCACCGGGCTCGCCACCGGCCGGCACTAGACCGACGCGCGGTCTCCGCCGGCAGCGCCCGTGGTCTTTCGCGGAAACCGCGCCTCGAAGGCTGCGACACCGGCGCGCGTGAAGGTGACCGCCCGGCTGCCCTCGACGCGCGATGCCCATCCTAGATCGAAGATCGTCCGGGCGAGCGCCGCGCCCAATCCTCCGGCCAGATGGTGACGCCGCACGCTCCAGTCCAGACAGGCCCGGCAGACGGGACGGCGTTCGCGCGCCAGCGCGTTGCTGTCGATCCCGAGGTTTTCGCAGAACGCCGCGCCCTCCGGTGTCAGCAGGAGATTGTCACTCCGCCGGGCAACAAACCCGCGCTGCTCGAGACTTTCCAGAATGCGTACACCAACGTCACCCGCCAAATGGTCGTAGCACATGCGCGCCTTGCGCATGGCGGGTTCGCGCGGTCCTGTGCGCACCCGCGCGTGACCGGCACGCGCGGCGAGGCCCATGATGGTCTCGAGCACGAGCGCCACGTCCGGATCCGCCAGTTTGAAGTAACGGTGCCGCCCCTGCCTGTCGACGGTTACGAGATCGCCGTCGAGCAGCTTGGACAGATGCGAACTCGCCGTGGGCAGGCTAACCCCGGCCTCCAGCGCCAACTCGCTGGCCGTCAACGCCTTGCCGGCCATCAGGGCGGTGAGGATGTTGGCCCGCGCCGGATCACCGATCAGCGACGCGATCCGCGCGATGTCAGGGCCTGTTTTCATAGTTCGATGATAATCGAAGCATTATCGCGCAGCAAGCCGCTAGGGTGCCTCCCGACGCAACGACCGGGCGCAATGCCCGCGCCGCTGCCGGCATGACACCACCAATTCCGGAGATACGCCGTGACGATCACATGCTTCATCCGCTACCAGATCGATCCGTTCCAACGCGCCGCGTTCGAGGCCTATGCCGAGAACTGGGGCACCATCATTCCCGCCTGCGGCGGCGAATTGATCGGCTACTTCCTGCCCGAGGAAGGCACCAACGACGTCGCTCAGGCCTTGATCTCCTTCGCGTCGCTGGCCGACTATGAGCGCTATCGCGCGCGGCTGAAACAGGATCCGCAGGGCCGTGCGAATTTCGCCTACGCCCAGGACAACCGCTTTATCCTGCGCGAGGAGCGCACGTTTCTGACCCCCGTTGCGGGAACAACAAAGGACACACGCCGATGATCGCCGTCATCTTCGAGGTCGAGCCGGCCGAGGGCCGCAGGCAGCACTACCTGGACATCGCGATGGAGCTGAAACCGTTGCTGGAAACCATGGACGGCTTCATCTCGGTCGAGCGGTTCGAGAGCCTGACCACGCCGGGCAAGTTGCTGTCGCTGTCGTTCTGGCGTGACGAGGAAGCCGTGCGCGGCTGGCGGGAGACGGCGGAACACCGGTCGGCGCAAGCCGCCGGGCGCGGCGGCGTGTTCCGGGGTTATCGGCTGCGGGTGGCGTCGGTGCTGCGCGACTACGGGCTTGCGGAGCGCGCGGAGGCGCCCGACGACAGCAAGGCGCTTCTCGGCTGATGCGAACTCAGGCGGCTCGCGCGGCGTTCAGCTTGTAGCCGGAGAGAATTTTTACACCGCGCACCAGCAGGACTTCCAGATCGGGACGGCCGCCGCCCTTTTCCTGGAGCTTCTCCAGCCGATCAAGCGAGACGGGACCGTCCTTGGTAAAGACCTGGAAGGTCTCGCCATCGCGACGGTTGGTTCCGGAAAAATCCGACACCTCCGGCCGCCGGCGGTCGGGACCGCAATAGCCCTTGCGCGCATGGATGTAGACCCGCGGGCGCTGCGTCAGTTCGATCATCTGCTCGTAGAGCCGCGCCGTCCGGATGGGTTTCGGCAGCAGCGCATCGAACCCCGCCACCACCGCCTTGCGGGCCACCTGGCTGCCGCCCGACTCGCTCAACAGGATCATCGGCACCGTGCGCCGGTACTGATTCTTGTCCTGACGCAGCGCCAGCGCGAAGTTGAAGGCGCTGGCATCCAGAAGTGCTCCGTCAACGAGGATGATGTCGACGGGGTTGGCGCGCAGAAACCCGATCGCGGTCTCGCAATCGTCGAAGACCACCAGAGACTGAACACCCATTCCGCGCAGCATCGAACTGACCAGCGCGCTGAAACTGCGGCTGCCCTCGAGAATGAGAACGCTGAGTGTCCCGCTGTCCGGCATGTCAATTACTCCGATGCTGCGTTCTGAGGCCCGTTGCTGTGAAAGTTCCGTAAGATATCAAGCGCCGGTTAATAAGCGGTTTGCCGGGTTTCTACTTACGGCGGAGCGGCCGGCCGCCGTTCAGGTGCGGATGCCGAGAATCGAGTACAGCGGACACCAGTTGATCAGGGCGGTGACAATCGGCACCACGCCAATCCAGCCGACCCACTTCCACGCGATATCGGCCGGGCCGTAGAGCGCGAAGGCGATCAATGCGATGCCGACGACGATGCGCAGGATACGATCCGCGCTTCCGATGTTCTTGGTGATTGCAGCCATGGTCTTCTCCTGTGAGAGATCCCGTACGCGCCCGCTCTCGCGCCAGCGGCGCCCGGGATTGCGTTCATGATAGCGGCTTGGCAGGCGGCGTCTTTAAGATAGATCAATGCCGCCACCTTGCTTTGGCCTCTTAATGATCGCAAACATGGTCGGATACCGGGAGCGCGCGGAAACGCCGCGCATTCCATTGGCAAGAGCGAGCAGGCAGACACAGAATGCGAACCACCATGACCAACACGATGCGCGCCGTTGCCTTGGCGCTTCTGGCGGGTGCCGTCCTGAGCGGCTGCAACGGGCGGGATACCTTCTACGACGCGCGCAGCGGCGAAGTGTTCGAGGCCTACGGCACGGCCTACGACTGCCGTATCGCCTCAAGCAAATACGGCGCGCAGAACGTGTGGCGCGGGCTTGCCGGCGGGCGGCTGCACATCGCGCCCGGCGAAAGCCGCAACATTTCCCGCGAGGCATGCTTCCCGAGCGAGGCGGAATGCCAGTACTGGAGCGCCCAGATGGACGGCGCCATCACCCGTATCGTCACGAACAGCTGCACCCGGGGCTGGCGCGGCTGAGCCCGTGGCGCTGCGCGACTTTCAATCCGGCTCAACAAAAAAGGCGGGGCCCGGGGCCCCGCCTTTGTCGTTTCGCCATCAGGGATGACGCGAGGGATCGCGCCGCTTACGACGCCGCTTCGTACAGCTCGGCGACATAGTCCCAGTTGATCAGGTTGTCGACGAAGGCCTCGAGGTACTTCGGGCGCGCGTTGCGGTAGTCGATGTAATAGGAGTGCTCCCACACGTCGCAGCCCAGCAGCGGCGTTGCGCCGTGCACCAGCGGGTTCTCGCCGTTCGGCGTCTTGGTGATCTCCAGCTTGCCGTCCTTGTTCAGCACCAGCCAGGCCCAGCCCGAACCGAACTGGCCCGCGCCGGCGGCGCAGAAATCGGCCTTGAACTTGTCGAAGCCGCCCAGGTCGCTGTCGACCTTGGAGGCCAGCGCGCCGGGGAGCGAGGAGCCGCCGCCGTTCGGCTTCATCCATTTCCAGAAGTGGATGTGGTTGTAGTGCTGGGCGGCGTTGTTGAACAGGCCGGCGTTCTTGCCAAAACTCTCGCGGCAGACGTCTTCCAGGCTCTTGCCCTCGAGGCCCGAGCCTTCCAGCAGCTTGTTGCCGTTGGTGACATAGGCCTGATGGTGCTTGTCGTGGTGATACTCGAGCGTCTCTTTGGACATGTAGGGGCCGAGCGCGTCATAGGCATAGGGAAGATCGGGAAGTTCAAAAGCCATGGGTTTTCTCCTCGGCCGCGTGTGATGCGGAAATTCGGTCGCCGAAAGGGGCGACCCTCATGAATGCTACGAAGCGCAAAATAGGCATCCCGCCGCCATACGGCAACGCCTGAGACGGCGGGTTGCAAAGATATTCCCGTCCCGGCACCGGAAACGGAAACCGGATCGCGATCGCCGGCCTGCGCGGAGACCGTTTGCCTGCGGCCGCGAAGGCAGCGGAATCCGTGCATCCGGCAGGTCAACGTGCGCACCCCTGCCCGCGTTCCATCCGATGCGAGGAAGGACGGCACAGGCTGGCAGCGGCCCGCAGCCCGGATGGTCAGTCGTCACGGAACGCGTCGCGGATCATGGCGCTGTCGAAATTTTCCGGAACCGTGCCTTCGATCGCATAAATGTACAGCGCGGCCTTGAGGATCGCGCCCAGGGTGGTGAGCACCAGCGACGTGATGATGATCCAGGCGATGGCAGCGCCCCACAACCCGCTGGCCAGCAGCGGCTGCTCGTCGACCACGAAAATGCCGCCGAGAAACATCGGCGCCGCCCCGATGATGCCGATGATCTGCAGTGCGGAGAGACCGACGTGGGCAATCAGCGACTCGCCCCAGGTCTTGCGTACCGTGGAAACAGAGCGCCGCACCGCGCCGATCGGGCCGACGTCCTCAAGCACCAGCACGGGCACGACGAAATAGGTGGCGATCGCCCAGGCCGCGCCCAGCAGGCTGGAGAGGAACTTGCCGACGCCCTTGAGCCGGTTCGCCAGCATGTTGAGCAGAAAACCGATGCTGGCCGCAAACAGCGCCCAGGCAAAAATCTTGTGCAGGTTGCGCATCGACGACCGCAGGCCGTCCATGACCGTCGGATCGCCGCCGGCGAACCGGATCATGGCGCAGGTCACCAGCGCGGTGTTGAAGAAGATCATGATGAAATAGGAGACGAAATAGAAGCCGAAGGCCACCGCCATCACCCAGGGATCGTTGATGCTGTCGGGATTGGCCTGAAACCCTTCCATGATCGTGTCCAGCGTGCCGCTGGCCCACAGCGGCGCGACACTGCCGCCGATCGCCGCCAGGAGCGCCAGAGTGGACATGATCGGAAACAGCAGCATTTCCTTGTCCAGCAGCAGGGCATTCCAGCAGGCACCGCCGAGGGCCCACGCCCGGTCGAACTTCTCAATCATTCCGTTTCACCCCGTCCCG
>JBFHII010000145.1:0-6787 GCA_041596535.1 Breoghania sp.
ATCAAGTGTCTGAAATCGAACCGGTCGAGCAGTCGCCGGACCGTATGGCACAGCGCGCGGGCAGGCAACCGGGCACGCGGCGTCAGCACGGCGTTGTGAAGCATCGATCGCATCGTCCCGCATCGCCGCACGGTCATGGTAAAACGCGATCCACCCGCAGCAGTGCTCCGCCGCGGCGACGATACTCGAGAATTCGATGGAAATGCCGTGAGCGGATCAGTCCAGGTAGTAGCGCTGGGCCGTGCTGAACCAGAACTCGACAATGGTGTTCAGGATCGCACTCATGCCTTCGAGCGTGTCGACCTTGCTGACCACCGCATTGGCGCCGGATTCATAGGCCTGCCGAATGGTTTCCTCATCCGTCGCCGTCGTCAGCACACAGACCGGAATGGAATGCAGCGTATCGTGCGCCCGCAACTTCTGCAGGAACGTGGCGCCATCGATCACGGGCATGTTGAGGTCGAGCAGGATAAGGTCCGGAGGGGTCAGATCGTTCGCCGCCCGCTCTTCCAGATAATCAAAGGCAACCTTGCCGTCCTCGCAAACCCGCATGTCGAGTTTGATCGGCGAATCGCGCAGGGAGCGCTCTATCACCATGACGTCGTCAGGATCGTCCTCAACCAGCAACACGTGTGCATCGACGGTAGCTTCCGCCCGTTCGCCCGGGCCTAGCGCAACTGCCATTCGCCAAGGACCTCTCGAAGAGTCGTTTGGATTCGAAGAGCCGACAATGATCTGGGGACCAATCGCCATATCCCACTCTCTTGGAAAACACTATAGTGTTTGATCAACAGGTGCCACAACAGAAACCATGAAATCCCGCTGCCAAAGCAGGGCCTTGTCTCATTGACCAAGATTGAATCACAAAAGCTTGCTTCAACAAAGGCGGACACAGGCGATTTTGCGATGGATACGCTTGTAACGCCGGCTTGTCGATTTACTGCAGACACTGAACTCACTTATGTGAACACTCTTTTTTCCACAACTTGCGACCCTGATTCGCCCCCTCACGTCGGCTCCCGCCTGCTCGACCTGGTGCCGGAAGCCTTTCATCCCGACATCGCAGCACTCAACGCGTTAACGCCGCAATGCCCCTCCGCGTCGATACGCTTTCCGATCGGCGATCCTGAAGCCGCATTCTCCCCGCGGGTGTGGGACTGCGTGGCCGATTTCACCTCCGAGGGAGCCGTGCGGGGCATCACCGCGATCGCACGTCCGGCCTCCGGCAACCTCACCTATCGCACCGCGGTCGAACGCCTGCTCAGGACAGCCAACGATCCGTCGCTTGATGACAGCGCCCGGATCCGCGCCATCCTTGCATGTTCGCGCGACTATTTCGGCATGGACACAGCCGATGTCGTTCGGCTCAGCGCCGGCGGCACCCATGCCGAACTTGACACTTTCGAGATCGATGGCGAGACCGCAACCGTTTCCCGACCGCGGCACGAGCGCACGCTCGATATCCTCGTCGCGGAAGGACCGTCGCTGGCCATTTCCGATATCCGCCAAACAGCGCACGCGGATCGTGTGACCGATATCGCCTCTCCGCCGCTCTCGCTTTTGGCGTCGGAAATCCTTGTGGACGGTCAGCGTTACGGCGCAGTGCTCTTTACGGGCACTGGCCCCCGCGTCACCCCATTTTCCGATCAGCAACTTCAGTTCCGCACGCATGTGGCTCAGTGGCTGGGCTTCGTCATCGAGCAACATCGCGCCCTGGCGGACCTGAAAATAAGCGAACGCAAGTACCGCCACCTGTTCGAATACGCGCCAGCAATCATCAGCATTCTCGATGCGAGCGAGCGCATTACGGACGCGAACAACAGTTGGCTCAGCATTCTCGGCTACGATCGCGAGGCCGTCATTGGCCGCCGCGTCGCCGATTTTTTCGCCAGCCCCTCAACGGATGGCACGCCCCCCGACCTGCGTAGCAGTGTGCACAACGTGCCAGTCGACCTGATCGCCCGAAACGGCCAGATCGTGCAAAGCCGGCTTTCGACGCTGGACCGTTCCGCGGAAGGCTCCGAGAAGTTTGCCGTCATGGTCGATGTCACCGAGCGGAACCGGGTGCTGCTGGAACTGACAAACATCCGCAAGAGCCTGACAAAGGCCAACGAAGAGCTCAAGCGCTTCAACGCCATTGCCGCGCACGACCTGCAGGAGCCGTTGCGCAAGATCCGGCTGTTCGGCGGAATCCTGAGATCGGCACTCAAGGGTGCCTCCGATCCGGAGATCGAAACGGCGATCGAAAAGATCATCGACGCTGCGAACCGGCTGACCACGCTGGTCAAGGATCTCCTGCTGTACAGCCGGGAAAGCGAACGATCCTATGCCCGTCAGAAAGTGAACCTGTCGCCGCTGCTCGATGAGGTGATCAATGACCTGGCCCTGAGCATCTCCGAAACCGGCGCGCGGATTCGCATCTTCGAGATGCCCGAGATTGAAGGCGACCCGGTGCCACTGCAGCGCCTGTTCACGAACCTGCTTCTCAACGCGCTTAAATACCGTCGCGAAGATGTCGTTCCCGAGATCGACGTCTTTTCGCGCCGCGGCTCCGCAGGAACGCTCGAACTGGTGGTCCGCGATAATGGCATCGGGTTCAACCCGGGTGAGGAGCAGCGGATATTCACCCCCTTCGTGCGCGTTCAACCCGCACGATCATCAGGATCGGGAATCGGCCTTGCGATCTGCAAGTCGATCGTCACTGGCCACGGCTGGTCGATACACGCTGAAAACAGGGAAGTCGGCGGTGCCGACCTCGTCATCGCCCTGGATCATGACGGCGCCGCGACGCCTTCCGAAAGCCCCCCGTCACGTGACCAGACCCCCGGCGGCGGCCGCCAGGCACGATCGACATGACCGAAAGAGACCGCGCCCCCATCGGTTCACTCGCGCAAATGCCCTTGCCGTCGTTCAGAGCCACCGCCGATGGCATCATCGCCGACGTCAACGACGCCTTCTGCCGGATCAGCGAAAGCCCCAGAGAGGCTCTCGTGGGCAGACAGGCTGCGGACTTCATCGCCAGCGGGTGTGAGGACCGGATGCGCGCGGTCATTGCGCAACTGACACCGCAGCAGCCGGCAACCCTCAGCGACAGGCAACCACTCCAGGTGAACGGTCGTGAGAAGTGGCTCTTGTGGAGCAACGCCGGTGATTTCGACGCCCATGGCACCCTGCGCTTCCTGTGGTCATCCTGTTGGGACGTGACCGCCGAACATCGCTACGACGCCGCGCTGGAGACCCTGCTCGGGCTGACAAGCGATCGCACCCTCGACACTGCGCAGATACTCACCCGCATCCTCGCCATAGGCCGTGACTATTATGAAGCCGACGTCGGAACTATTTCCCGTCTGACGGACGATGGTATCGGCACCATGCATGTCCACCTGCAAACGATCCCCACCGAGGTCGGCAAGACGATCCCCGTCGACGAATCCTATGCCGCGCTCGCCCTGGCATCGGACAGCATCGTCACGATCCCCGACACCAACGTTTCGGAATACGCGGAGATGCCGTTCTGCAAGACGAACCCGACAGGACGTGTCGTGGCATCGAAACTCATGGTCGACGGAGCGTGCTTTGGTACCCTCGTCTTCGTTTCAAGCAAGGCAACATCGCGCCCCTTCACACCAGAGGAGATCCGGTTCTTCGAACTTCTCGTGCAATGGGTCACCTTCACCGTGACGCGGGAAAAAAGGATCGAGGCCGTTTCCAGGAACGAAGAAACGTATCGAAACATCTTCGATCGATCGCCGATCATGATGCACACCATCAGCAGGGAGCGGCGGCTGACGAACGTCAACGACATGTGGGCGGCGACGCTCGGCTACGACAAGAAAGATGTACTGGGCAGGGACATCACCGACTTCCTGACCCCGGAGAGTGCCGCGGATGCCAAGGCGACGATTCCCGTGGCGTTCAACACCGCGTTCACGGACATGCGGCGCAACTTCAAGCACAGCAATGGCACGGTGGTGGAAGCGGAGCTCGCAGCGCTGGACCCCAAGGCGGGGCTCGAAAACGAGGCGATGGTCGTTGCCGTGGACGTATCCGACCGCAACCGGGCACAGCGCAGCTTGACTCGGGGCAACGACGAACTGCACAGAGCCAATGAGGGACTGAAGCGCTTCAACGCCATCGCCGCGCACGACCTGCAGGAGCCACTGCGCAAGATCGGCATCTACGGTGACATTCTCAAGGAAGCACTGGTCGGCAGTAGCGACACCGATGTTCTGGAATCCCTTGCCGTCGTGGTGCGCTCGTCGCAGCGCCTGTCGAAGCTGGTCAAGGATCTTCTGGCCTATTCCAAGCAGACGGAACGCGACTATGCGCAGGCGATCGTCGAGCCTTGCGCCATCCTCAAGGCGGTGCTCGACGACATGGCCTTGCTGATCGAGGAAACCGATGCGCAAGTCTCCGTCGAGCCGCTGCCGCCATTGCGGGGCGACCGGGTTCCGGTCGAACGGCTGTTCCACAATCTGATCAGCAACGCGTTGACCTACAGGCGCATGGGTGTCCCGCCGCGCATCGAGATTTTTGCCGAAACGCTGGACAATGGCGACGTGGAAATCACCGTTCGCGACAACGGCATCGGCGTGCCGCCCGACTCTGCAGAGAAGATATTCGAGCCTTTCGCCCGGCTCCAGCCGACAGCCTTCTCCGGCACCGGCATCGGTCTTGCCATGTGCAAGTCGATCGCCGAAGGGCACGGCTGGAAAATACGCGCCGAGGCCCGCACCGATCATCCGGGCAGCGCCTTCATCCTGACCATCCCGCACGGCTCGATTTCCGATGAGCCGTCAGAACTTCAGTCGTAGGTACGTTCGTCCGCAATCACCTTGCCGTCATTCGGCAGGACGCCCGGGTCGACGGACGTCACCGTCCCGCCGAGTTTTGTCACCTCGCGCAACGACGCCGCAATCGCCTCCGCCAGACCGTCGGATGCAGAAACCCCTTCCTTCAATTCCACGTTCAGGGTCATCGCATCCTGATCGCCATCGCGTGTCACCACCAGGCGGGCCCGGCTGATTTCCGGGTGCCGCTTGACGATCGCATTCACCTGCGCGGGATCGACGAACATGCCCTTGATCTTCGTGCGCTGATCGGCACGCCCCATCCACCCCTTGATCCGCATTCCCGTGCGGCCGCATGGCGATTGCCCCGCAAGCACGGCTGACAGGTCCCCGGTTGCAAAGCGGATCAGCGGATAGTGCCGGTTGAACGTGGTGACCACCATTTCACCAACCTCTCCGTCGGCCACCGGCTCGCCGGTTCCGGGGCGGACGATTTCGACAATGAACTGCTCGTTGACGATCATTCCCTCGCGCGCCTCGCTCTCGTAGGCGATGATTCCGAGATCCGCGGTGGCGTAGGTCTGCAACACCGAGACCCCGCGGCGCGCATACTCCTCACGCAGGGCGGGGAACAACGCGCCGCCGCCCACACTGGCGATCTCGATCGACGAGCAGTCGGCGCCAACCTCCTCCGCCTTGTCGAGGATGACCTTCAGGTAGTCGGGCGTACCGCTCCAGGCACGCGGGCGCAGCGCCGCGATCGCCTCCACCTGCATCTCCGTGTTGCCGACGCCTGCAGGAAACACCGAACAGCCCAGGGCCCGCGCGCCGGTGTCGAAAATGAAGCCGCCGGGCGTCATGTGATAGGCAAAGGAGTTATGAACCACGTCCCCCGGCCGAAATCCGGCCGCGAACAACGCGCGTGCGGCAAGCCACGGATCCGAGCCTTCTCCCTGGGGCTCCCAGATGGGTCCCGGCGACAGAAAGACCCGCGACGGCACGCTGCCGTCCTGCGCCGCAAAACCCCCGAACGGCGGTTCGGCCTTCTGCGCGCGCATCAGGTCCTCTTTTCGCAGCACCGGCAAGTCCGCCAGCGCCTCCCGCGAGATGATCGCCGCCGGATCGACACCCTTGAGATGCGCGCCAAGCGCCGGCGCCTTTTCCATCGCGGCGCCAATATGCCCCGGCAGCCTGCGAAACAGGTCGGCCTCGCGCACCTCCGGCGCGCGGGTTTCCAGCTCGTCGAAAAAATCGCTCATACGCGTTCCCCAGGCCCATATCACAGCCCCGCAGCCGGGACCGTGTCTCTCTGATAGTGGTTCACCGGCTCACAGCTAGCGCGTGCTACTGCAACCCGACCGGATCCACGATGCCGCCGGAACAACCGGTCCGCGCAACCGCCGCACCGGCAAGGAGATCATCGATCACGGTCTCGTCGCCGATCGTGCCGCGCAGGCTGATCTGCAACTCGGTGATGATTCTCCGGCCGTTGTCCGATGCGCAGGTGACCCGGACACGCCGCCCCGCACCGGCGCCAAACGCACTCTCGAACGCCGCCTTGATCTCATCCACATCAATCGTTGCATTGATGTTGGCGGCGAACAACTCCCGGACCGCAGAGCCGTTCAGCTGTTCCATCAGCAGCAGCGAGGCACGGTAGTATTCATCCGCCGATGCACCGGGAAAGCAGCGTCCATGTTTGATCCATTCATGCCGGTGCAGGTTGGATTGCGTTCCCGGCATCACCCGATCCAGCTGGGCGCGCGTCTCCGCGGAGAGATCCAGCGCGGGCAGGTCGTCCCAGCGCCCCGCCTTGTCGTCGGCCACCTCGGCCGCGGAAACGCCGCAGTATTCCCGCCCCCGCGGATGCGGCCACAGCCCGTGCAGCGCAAAATGACCGGCATCAAAACGCTTCGCCGTCTGAGTGCGGCACTCGGTCGTTGACGGCCGCGTCTCGCAAAAGGCGGGCTGCCAGTTGGCGGCCAGCACGTAGGCGC
>JBFHII010000146.1:0-6785 GCA_041596535.1 Breoghania sp.
GGACTGGTCGGAATTCGCCGCCCTGGTGCTGGCGCCCGGCGTGCCCCTGACGCATCCCGAGCCGCACTGGACGGTGCACTGTGCCCAATCCGCCGGCGTCGAGATCATCGGCGATGTGGAGCTCTTCGCGCGCGAACGCCGTGCGCAATGCGCCGCTGCCCCGCTGATCGCCATCACCGGCACCAACGGCAAGTCGACGACGACGGCGCTGGTGGCGCATCTGCTGCATCATGCCGGGCTCGACGCCCAGATGGGCGGCAACATTGGCGTGCCTGTCCTGGAACTGGCGCCGCCGCAGCCCGGCCGCTCCTACGTGGTCGAGTGCTCGTCGTACCAGATCGATCTGGCGCCGACGCTGGATGCCGATGTCGGCGTGCTGCTCAATCTCGCGCCCGATCATCTCGACCGCCACGGCACCATGGAGCATTACGCCGCGATCAAGACCCGGCTGGTGGCGCAGGCGCGCACCGCCGTCATCGGCGTGGACGACGCCCGCTGCGCGGCCATTGCCGATGCGCTGGAAGGCGACGGTCATGCGGTCGTGCGCATCTCCGGCCACCAGCGCCTGCAGACCGGTGTCTACGGCCATGAGGGCGCGCTTTACGAGGCGCGGGACGGGGGCGCGGTCAAGGTCGCGGATCTGGCGGGCATCAACACGCTGCGCGGCGACCACAACGCCCAGAACGCGGCGGCCGCCTTCGCAAGCCTCGCCGCGCTCGGCATCGCGCCGGAGGTGATCGCGGCGGGCTTTGCGACGTTTTCCGGGCTTGCCCACCGCATGGAACTGGTGGCCCGGCGCGATCACGTGCTCTTCGTCAACGACTCCAAGGCGACCAACGCGGATGCGGCGGCGCGCGCGCTGTCGTCCTTCGAGCGCATCTACTGGATTGCCGGCGGCAAGCCTAAGTCCGATGGCATCGGTGCTCTCACGGGCTTTTATCCGCGCATCAAACGCGCGTATCTCATTGGCGAGGCGGCGGAAGCCTTCGGCCAGACCCTGGGCGAGGCGGTGCCGCATGTGACGAGCGCCACGATCGATCGCGCCGTGGCGCAAGCCGCCCGCGATGCCGCGATCGAGTGCGAGGGGGAAGAAGCCGTGGTGCTGCTGTCGCCGGCCTGCGCCAGTTTCGACCAGTTCGCCAACTTCGAGAAACGCGGCGACGCCTTCCGTGCCGCCGTCATGGCGCTCGGCGAGAGCAATGATGGCAAGGAGGTTGCCTGATGACCAGCCGCGCTGACCGAAGTGCGCTGTCCGAATGGCTGTGGACCGTCGACCACATGCTGCTTGCCGGCACCATCGCGCTGATGATTGGTGGCGTCGTGCTGTCCTTCGCCGGCAGCCCACCGGTGGCCGAACGGCTGGGGCTGGAGAGCTATTTCTTCGTCAAGCGCCAGGCGGTGTTCCTGATCCCGGCGCTGGTGGTGCTGCTGGCCGCCTCGACCCTGGATCCGCGCATGCTGCGTCGCGTGGCGCTGGCGATCTTCCTCGTTTCCCTGGTGATGCTCGTCGTCACCCTGTTTGCCGGCAGTGAGGTCAAGGGCGCGCGGCGCTGGATCTCGGTGCTCGGCGTCTCCGTCCAGCCCTCGGAATTCGTCAAGCCCGCCTTCGTGGTGCTGATCGCCTTTCTGCTGTCGGAGACCGGCAAGCGCCCGGAAATGCCGGGCCGTCTGTTCTCGATCCTGTTGGCGGTGATGGTCTCCGCGCTGCTGGTGGCACAGCCGGACTTCGGCCAGACCATGCTGGTGCTGATCGTCTGGGGCGCGCTGTTCTTCATGGCCGGCCTGTCGTGGATCTGGATCATGGTGCTCGGGCTGCTGGGCTTTCTCGGTATGTCGGCGGCGTATCTGCTGCTGCCGCACGTCACCGCGCGCATCAACCGGTTCCTCGATCCGTCCTCGGGCGACACCTTCCAGGTCGACACAGCGATCGAGGCCTTCGTCAAGGGCAGCTGGTTCGGTCGCGGACCCGGCGAGGGGACCATCAAGCGGGTGCTGCCGGACAGCCACACCGACTTCATCTTCGCCGTGGCGGCGGAGGAATTCGGCATCATCCTGTGCCTGGTGCTGCTGGCGGTCTTCGCCTTCGTCGTGCTGCGCGGGCTCGGGCACGCGCGCCGCGAGAGCGATCCATTCGTGCGGCTGGCGACAGCCGGCCTGATCGTGCTGTTCGGCATCCAGTCGACCATCAACATGGCGGTGAACCTCAACCTGATGCCGGCCAAGGGCATGACGCTGCCGTTCATCTCCTATGGCGGCTCCTCGATGATCTCGGTGGCGCTGGTGATGGGCTTCGTGCTGGCGTTGACGCGCAAGCGGCCGAAGCAGCGGCGCCCGAGCGCGCCCATGGTGACGCGCCGCGTGCCGTCAGGCGCGGCGGAGTGAACGACCTGATGGACAAGACCGTACTTCTGTCGGCCGGTGGCACGGGCGGACACCTTTTCCCCGCCCAGGCGCTGGCCACGGCGCTGCAGAACCGTGGCTGGACGGTCGAGCTTGCGACCGATGAACGCGCCGATCGCTACGGCCAGGCCTTTCCCGCGCGCGCGGTGCATATCGTGTCGTCGGAGACGATCCGCTCGAAGAACCCGGTGGCCCTGGCGCGGACCGGCCTGACACTGTTTCGGGGCTTCCTGCAGGCCTCGCGCATCGTCAGGCGGCTGCGGCCCTCGGTTGTCGTCGGCTTCGGCGGCTACCCCACATTCCCGCCGCTGGCCGCCGCCCTGCGCCACTCCGTGCCGACGATCCTGCACGAGCAGAACGCCGTGATGGGCCGCGCCAACCGGCTGCTGGCGCGCGGCGTCTCCGTCATTGCCAGGAGCTTTGACGAAACGCGCGGCCTGGAGGCCTACGAGCAGAAGGCGGCACTGACCGGCAATCCGCTACGCGAGGCGGTGATCGCCGCGGCAGGGACGCCCTATGACGTCCCGGCTGCCGATGGGCCCTTGAAGCTGCTGGTCTTCGGCGGCTCGCAGGGCGCGCGCTTCTTCTCCGACCTGCTGCCGCCCGCTCTGGCCGAGATGGACGCAAGCCTGCGCGGGCGCATCGCGCTGACGCAGCAATGCCGCCCGGAAGATCTGGAGCGCGTGCGCGCTGCCTGTGAGGCACTCGGCGTTGAGGCGGAGCTGGCGAGTTTCTTCGGAGATCTGCCGGCGCGGATCGCGCAGAGCCATCTGGTCGTCTGCCGCTCCGGCGCCACCTCGGTGTGCGAGCTCGCGGCCATCGGACGGCCGTCCATCCTGGTGCCGCTGCCGCATGCGCTGGATCAGGACCAGAGCGCCAACGCCGCGGTACTCGAACACGCGGGCGGCGCTTGGCCCGTCGCCCAGGCGGATCTGACGCCGCAGCGGCTGGCGCAGGAGATCACCGACCTGATGACACATCCCGAGCGCCTGTCGCAGGCGGCCGACGCCGCACGCGGGCAAGGGCGGCCCGACGCGGTCGAACGGCTCGCCGATCTGGTCGAGCATGTCGCCGGTGGCGGCTCGGCGCGGGATTTCGATAAAGGAGTACGGGCATGAAGATGCCACATGACATCGGCCCCGTTCATTTCGTCGGTATCGGCGGCATCGGCATGAGCGGAATCGCGGAGGTGCTGTGCAACCTCGGCTACCGGGTGCAGGGCTCGGACATGGCCGATAGCGCCAACGTCCAGCGGCTGCGCGACAAGGACATTGCGGTTTCCATCGGCCATGACGCCGCCAATCTCGGAGAGGCGCGGGTGCTGGTGGTCTCCTCGGCGATCAAGCGCGACAACCCGGAACTGGTGGAAGCCCGCCGCCGCGCGCTTCCGGTGGTGCGCCGCGCGGAAATGCTGGCCGAGCTGATGCGCTTCAAGCAGGCAATCGCCATCGGCGGCACCCACGGCAAGACCACCACCACGTCGATGGTGGCGGCATTGCTGGAAGCCGGCGGCTTCGATCCCACCGTGATCAACGGCGGCATCATCAACGCCTATGGCACCAACGCGCGGATCGGTGAGGGCGACTGGATGGTGGTGGAGGCGGATGAATCCGACGGCACCTTCGTCAAGCTGCCGGCCGACATCGCCGTGGTCACCAACATCGATCCCGAGCATCTCGACCATTACGGCGATTTCGACAACGTGCGCGCGGCCTTCGAGCAGTTCATCGAGAACGTGCCCTTCTACGGCTGCGCCGTCATGTGCCTCGATCACCCGGAAGTGCAGGCGCTCGTGGGCCGCATCGAGGACCGGCTGATCATCACCTATGGCGCCAATCCGCAGGCTGACGTGCGCTATTTCGGCGTCGAGACGAAGGGCGGCAAGTCGCATTTCTCCGTGGTCATTCGCGACCGGGCGAGCGGCCGGGAGGAGACCCTGGAAGACCTCGTGCTGCCGATGCCGGGACTGCACAATATTTCCAACGCCACGGCGGCGATCGCGCTGGCCGATCATCTCGATATTTCCCCCGCCTCCATCCGCAAGGGCCTGGCCGGGTTCGGCGGCGTCAAGCGCCGCTTCACCCATGTGGGCTCCGCCCGCGGCATCGAGGTCTATGACGACTACGCGCATCACCCGATCGAGATCCGCGCCGTCCTCGCCGCGGCACGCGCGGCTGCGCCGGGCAAGGTGATCGCCGTGATGCAGCCGCACCGCTACACCCGGCTGCAGAGCCTGTTCGACGATTTCTGCGCCTGCCTGAACGATGCCGACACGGTGATCGTCGCTCCTGTCTACGCGGCCGGCGAAGCGCCCATCGAGGGCGTGGACCGCGATGCGCTGGTCGGTGGCATCCGCGCCCGCGGCCATCGCAACGTGCATGCCCTGGAAGGGCCGCAGGCGCTTGCGGGTCTCATTGCGGGTCTTGCCGAGGACGGTGACTACGTGGTGTGCCTTGGAGCCGGCAACATCACCCAGTGGGCGGCGGTCTTGCCCGATCAGCTTGCGGCGATCGGCGAGGGCAAGGCATCGTGAGCTTTCCCGATCTCCTGTCGGAGCTGGGCGCGGAACGGTTTGCCGGAATTCGGGGCAAGCTGTTGCCCAACCACGCGCTTTCCACCGTCACCTGGTTCCGCGTCGGCGGCCCTGCGCAGCTTCTGTTCCAGCCCGCGGACGAGGCGGATCTGGCGGCCTTCCTGGCGCTGCTGCCCGACGGCATCCCGGTGCTGCCGATCGGCCTGGGGTCCAACCTGCTGGTCCGCGACGGCGGCATTGAAGGGGTGGTGATCCGGCTCGGCGCGCGCGGCTTCGGCCAGATCGAGGAGATCGGCGGCAACCGCCTGCGGGTGGGCGCCGCGGTGCCCGACAAGCGGCTGGCGGAAGCCGCCGCTGCGGCGGGGCTGAGCGGCTTTGCCTTCTATACCGGCATTCCGGGCGCCGTCGGCGGCGCGTTGCGGATGAACGCGGGTGCGCATGGCGCGGAGACGCGCGAGCGCATGGTCGAGCTGACCGCGGTCGACCGCGAGGGGCGCATCCACGTGCTCGCCAACGTGGACATGGACTACGCCTACCGGCATTCGGGCGCGGCGCAGGATCTGGTGTTCACCAGCGCGTTGTTCGAGGGCGTGCCTGGTGATGAAGCGGCGATCCGCGCCGAGATGGCGGCTGTGGTCGCGCACCGCGAGAACGCCCAGCCGATCCGGGAGAAGACCGGCGGCTCGACCTTCAAGAACCCTCCGGGCACCTCCGCCTGGAAGGAAGTGGATGCGGCCGGCTGCCGCGGCCTGACGGTCGGTGGCGCGCAGATGTCGCAAATGCACTGCAATTTCATGATCAACACGGGCAACGCCACGGCGAGCGATCTGGAACGCCTCGGCGAGACGGTCCGTGGCCGTGTGCGCGCGCATTCCGGCATCCAGCTCGAATGGGAGATCAAGCGTCTGGGCCTGTTCCCCGACGGCGTTGCGATCGAAGAATTTTCACAAGCCTGAGCACGGGCCTGAACGTATGGGGTCGAAAGATGACCGAGAAGAAACATGTTGCCGTCCTGATGGGGGGCTGGTCATCAGAACGCCCCGTCAGCCTGTCCTCGGGCAATGCCTGCGCCGATGCGCTGGAAGAGGCCGGTTACCCGGTCACGCGGGTTGATGTAACGCGCGATATTGCCACTGTTCTCAGGGACTTGAAGCCCGACGTGGCGTTCAACGCGCTGCACGGACCATATGGCGAGGACGGCTGTATCCAGGGCCTTCTGGAGGTCATGGGCATCCCCTACACCCATTCGGGCGTGATGGCCTCGGCGCTTGCGATGAACAAGGATCGCGCCAAGGCGGTGATGAAGGCCGCCGGCGTCCCGGTCGCCGAGCACCGCGTCATGCACCGGCTCGAGGTGGCCAAGGCGCATCCGATGAAGCCGCCCTATGTGGTCAAGCCGGTCAACGAAGGCTCGTCCTTCGGCGTGCTGATCGTCGGCGAGGACGCCGAACACCCGCCGCAGCAGCTCTACGCCGATGACTGGCCCTACGGCGACATCGTGATGGTCGAACGCTATGTGGCGGGGCGAGAACTGACCTGCGCGGTGATGGGCGATGTCGCCCTTGGCGTGATCGACATTGTTGCTCAAGGGCACCACTTTTACGACTTCGACGCAAAATATGTGGCTGGCGGATCTAAACACATCCTTCCGGCGGAAATTTCACCGAATATTTACCAAGAAGTACAGAAATTAACCCTGACGGCTCATCGTGCGTTGGGCTGTGCAGGCGTGACAAGGGCGGACTTCCGCTATGACGACCGCCTTCACGGCACCGGCGAACTGATTTGCCTGGAAGTTAATACGCAGCCGGGAATGACGGCGACCTCGCTGGTGCCGGAAATGGCGGCCCAC
>JBFHII010000147.1:0-6777 GCA_041596535.1 Breoghania sp.
AGGTGCGCGGCTTCGCGCAGGCCCAGAAGGACGCGCTGCTCGACATCGAGGTCGAGACGCTGCCCGGCGTCGTCCTCGGCCACAAGAACATCCCGGTGAACTCCGTCGGCTGCTACGTGCCCGGCGGCGCCTATCCGATGGTCGCCTCCGCCCACATGAGCGTGGTCACCGCCAAGGTGGCCGGCGTCAAGCGGGTGATCGCGGCCGCACCGCCCTACAAGGGCGCGGCGCACCCGGCGATCGTCGCCGCGATGCATCTGGCCGGCGCCGACGAGATCCTGGTGCTCGGCGGCGTGCAGGCGGTGGCCGCCATGGCGCTGGGCACCGAGACGATCGAGCCGGTCGACATGCTGGTCGGCCCCGGCAACGCCTTCGTGGCGGAAGCCAAGCGTCAGCTCTACGGCCGCGTCGGCATCGACCTGTTCGCCGGTCCCACGGAGACCCTGGTCATCGCCGACGAGACCGTGGACGCGGAGATCTGCGCCACCGATCTTCTCGGCCAGGGCGAGCACGGCCCGACGACGCCGGCGGTTTTGCTGACCAACTCCGAGAAGCTGGCCCGCGAGACCATGGCCGAGGTCGAGCGCCTGCTGGCCATCCTGCCGACCGCCGAAATCGCTCGAAAATCCTGGGCCGACTACGGCGAGGTGATCGTCTGCGCCGACGAGGCGGAGATGGTGGCCGAGGCCGACCGCATCGCCTCCGAGCACGTGCAGGTGATGACCCGCGACCCGGACTATTTCCTCGCCAACATGACCAACTACGGCGCGCTGTTCCTCGGCCCGCGCACCAATGTCGCCTATGGCGACAAGGTGATTGGCACCAACCACACGTTGCCGACAAAGAAGGCGGCGCGCTACACCGGCGGCCTGTGGGTCGGCAAGTTCCTGAAGACCTGCACCTACCAGAAGGTACTCACCGACGAGGCCAGCGCCATGGTCGGCGAATACTGCTCGCGCCTGTGCATGCTGGAAGGCTTCGTCGGCCACGCCGAGCAGGCCAACATCCGGGTCCGCCGCTACGGCGGCCGCAACGTCGAATACGGGACCGCAGCCGAATGACCATGACCCTCCCCACTCCGCCCTCCTTCCGGCTCGACGGCAAGCGCGCGCTGGTCACCGGTGCCGGACGCGGCATCGGGCTCGGCGCCGCCGTCGGCCTGGCGGATGCCGGCGCCCATGTGATCCTCGCCGCGCGCACGCTCGGCGAGGTGGAGGAGGCCGCCGCGGCGATCCGCGCGCTCGGCCAGTCAGCCGAGGCGCTGCAGCTCGACGTTATGGATACCGGCGCCGTGCGCGAAAAGATCCCGGCCCTCGGCCCGCTCGACATCCTGCTCAACAACGCCGGCACCAACCGCCCCAGGCCGATGGTCGAGGTGCCGGAGGAGGATTTCGACGCGATCATCGATCTCAACGTCCGCGCGGCCTATTTCGTCGCCCAGACGGTGGCGAAGATGATGATTGACGCCGGCAACGGCGGCTCGATCATCAACACCTCGTCGCAGATGGGCCACGTCGGCAGCGCCGGGCGCTCGGTCTATTGCGCCTCCAAGTTCGCCGTCGAGGGCTTTACCAGGGCGATGGCCGTGGAGCTGGGCGCGCACAACATCCGGGTGAACACCGTCTGCCCGACCTTCATCGAGACGCCAATGACACGGCCGTTCTTCGACGACCCGGCGTTCAAGGAGAAGGTGCTGTCGAAGATCCAGCTCCGCCGCGTCGGCACCATCGAGGAGGTCGCCGGCCCCGTGGTGTTCCTCGCGTCTGCGGCAGCCTCGCTGATCACCGGCTCCTCGCTGATGATCGACGGCGGCTGGACGGCGGAATAGCCGGTCCGTTCCGCGACGACATTTTCCGGGGTTCTTTTACAGTTTGAGAGGAACTTAACATGTACCGGTAAGTATCCCGAGCATTCCGTCCATCGTGCGTGTGGTTCATGATCGAAAAGACCAAAGAACGACCCCTGTCGGACCTGCTGTCCTGCATAGCCGCAAGCGCCGCCGTCATCGAGGAAGACGCCCGGCGCAGCTATGTCATCAGCGCCTGCAACGACCGGTTCGCGGACATCTTCTGCGAGCACACCGTCGAGCGGGATGAACGCAAGAAGCAGCTTCCCGTGCCGCTCGACTCCGTCCTGCAGCCGGACAACCGCGCCGAGTTCATCGAGCGGGTCACGGAATGCTTCACCTTCGAGCAACCGGTGGAGTTCCTGCACACCTGCAGCTTTACGGACCCCGTGAAGAACTGGCGGATGTCGCTCAAGCCGCTGCTCGACGACGACGGCCGCATCGGCGGAATTCTGATTACGGCGCAGGACGTCACCCGGAAGAAGCTGGCCGAAAAGCAGATCAAGCTGGTGAACTCGCGCTTCTCCGCGGTCGTGGAAGCCGCCCACGACGGCATCATCACCATCGACCAGCAAAGCCGCATCATCCTGTTCAATCAGGCCGCGCAGACGCTGTTCGGCTATGCCGCCGGCGAGGTCATCGGCAAGCCCGTCGAGCTTCTCATGCCGGAAGCCTACAGGAGCCAGCACAAGCAGTTCATCGCCGCCTTCTCCCGCGGCGCGCAGAACGCCCGGACGATGAGCGACCGCAGCCATATCACCGCGCAGCGCAAGGACGGCACGCCGTTTCCCGTGGACATCGCCATCTCGAAACTCGATGTGCACGGCACCATAGAATTCACCGCCATCGTCCGCGACGCATCCGAACGGCTGCAGCAGATCGACCAGCTCGCGGAAAAGGCCCGCACCGATCATCTCACCGGGCTGCTCAACCGCCGCGAGTTCGACCTGCGCGGCGCCGAGCTCTTCGACAGCGCGGCACGCGAGAACACGCCGCTGTCGCTGCTGATGCTCGATCTCGATCACTTCAAGCGCATCAACGACAACCACGGCCATGACGTCGGCGACGAGGTCCTGAAGTTCGCCGCCAGGCTTGGCGCGAGGAGCGTCCGCAGCACCGACATTTTCGCCCGCCTCGGCGGCGAGGAATTCGGCGTTCTGATGCCCGGCGCCGATGCCGCCGTGGCTCTCGAGACGGCCGAACGCATCCGCGTCAACTACCAGTTGCGCTCCTGCGCGAGCCGCGGCGGCGCGCCCGCCATTCCCTTCACCGTCAGCATCGGCACCGCGACGGTGGGCGGCTCGGATGCCTCGCTCGAAGCCCTGGTCAAGCGCGCCGACACGGCGCTCTACCGGGCCAAGAACGCCGGCCGCAACCAGGTCGCCGTCGGCTAGCGCGCGGAGGCTTGAGCTGGGCCGGCATGGCCACAGGATTGTCCGGCGGCCAGACGCCGGCATGCCCGCGGTTCACGACACCTCCCACGCTTTGCGCAGGCGGGCACGCGAACGACGGCCTGCGGCCCGCGTGAACGCCACGTCCCGTCGATCGGCACCGGAAAACGCAAAAGGCGGAGTGCCCGCTGGGCACTCCGCCTGATGTCTTGCCTTGCTGCGAGGATCAGGATGCTTCGGCGGGAGCGGGCTCCGTGACGCCGAAGGCATCGCGTTCGATGATGAACGACACGACGACACCCGCCACCAGGGCCCAGAACGGCGCACTGATTCCCAGAAGCGAAATATTCGACATCGCCACGGCAAGCGCGACGAACGCGCCGGTCTGATTGCCGAGCGTCCGGCCGAATGCGTTCTGGAAGGCCGCAAGCAGAACGCCGATCATGGCGAGACCCGCAACCGTTCCGATCAGCGCGCCCGGCAAGGACATGACCACCGGCACAGCCGCGCCGGCCACCAGGCCGAAGGCGCCGAAGAGGATGCCGTTGACGACTGTCGCGACATAGCGCCCTTCCTTGTCCTCACCGGCCTGCTCGGACGAGCAGATCGCGGTCATTGGGCCGGCAATGTTGGCGTTGTGTCCACCGAGGAAGCCCGCGGCAATGCCGCCGAGACCCGAAATGATCGTCATCATGTTGACAGGAGGACGGTACCCTTCCGCCATCAGGACGCCGGTCGCCTGTGCATTCTCGGCACCGATGACCAGCAGCGCGAGCGGCACCGAAATGGCGAGGAAGGCATCGATCGTGAACGTCGGAGCGGTGAACTCCGGCATGACGAAGGCAATGTCGGCGCTGCCGCCGCCCACGGACCCCGTCGCGAAGGCCGCGATCAGCCCGACGACGAGGGCCGTCAGGACCGGCGGGACCGCTTTCACGAAGCGCATGGAGAGGAAGAACGCGACGATGGCCGCCCCCGCAATCACCGGTGCCGTGCCGAGCGCGGATACCGCGCCGATCGCGAAGCGGATCAGCGCCCCGGCGATCATCGCCATGACGATCGGCATGGGAAGCCAGCGCATCACCTTGCCGATCAGGCCGCTGATACCCAGCAGGAAGACGATGATACCCGCCATGATGAAGGCGCCGACCGCCTGATCGAAAGAAAACACCGTCAGCGAGCCCGCCACGAGCGCCGCCCCCGGAATCGAATAGGCGCCGGTCACCGGCTGCTTGTATCGAAGCGCAAGGAACAGGCTGATCAGTCCGCCCAGAAAATAGATCGCGAACAGCCAGGCCACGGTCTGTCCGTTCGAAAGCCCCGCCTTGTTGGCGCCGCCGATCACGATGAGTGCCGGTCCGGAACAGCCGAAGATTGCGGCAACAAGCCCCGCGCTCGCTGTTTTCACGTTGAGATACTTGAAGACGTCGCGCAGCCCGCTGAGAACCCCAGGCGCTGCTTCCGCTATGTGACGATTATCCATTTCAGTTCCTCCCTAAGTGGTGTGGATGCCAGGCATCCCTTCAATGCCCGGCATCCGGTTTGCTTCGCCCTCTTCAGGCCAAGCACATCTGACGTGTCAGCGACCGGTGAACTTCGGCGCCCTCTTCTCATGGAATGCGTTGACCCCCTCCCTGAAGTCGTCCGACGTGCGCAGACGGCTGTAGCAGTGCCCCTCGAGATCGATGGCGACGGACAGGTTTGCGTCGTCCGTGTCGTTCAGCAGCTTCTTGGCGGTTCGCTGTGCAATCGGCGAGAAGAAAATCAACTCCTCGACCAGCGCATCGACGGCGGCTTCGAGGTCCGCGTCCGCAACGACTTCAGTGGCAATGCCCCAGTCATAAGCCTGCTGACCGGTGATGCGCTTGGAGCGCATGACGATGTGTTTGGTGCGGGTGATGCCCACCATCTTCTGCAGCCGGGCCGAGCCGCCCGATCCCGGAATCTGGCCGAGCTTCTGCTCCGGCAGCGCATAGAGCGTCGTTTCGCTGGCGATGCGGAAATCGCATGCGAGCGAAAGCTCGAAGCCGACGCCGAAGCAATAGCCGCGGTTGGCGGCGATCACCGGCTTGGAGCAGCGGGCGGGCGCCGCGATGTTCCAGGCAAGATGCGCCACGTGCTCGGGCGTTGCCTCGAGAAAGCCGCGGATGTTGCCGCCGGACGAAAAGTGCTCGCCGGCCCCGGTGACCACGATCACGCGAACCCTGTCGTCGGCGTCCAGCGCCTCGAAGACGAGACGCAGCTGGTCGCGCTGATCCATCGACACGACGTTGTAGGGCGCGCGATCAAGCGTGATGTCGGCGCGCTGACGGGCTGCATCGATCGTGACCGTGAAGCCATCGAGCGCGGCAAGGCGCGGATCATCGAATTTCATGATTTCAGTCATCGATAACGGTGTCCTTTCAGGCTGCTATTGGGCGCGCGTGTCGGCTTCGGGCATGCGCTCGGAGCTGTAGTCGCCTGCGACGAGCATGCGGCGCAGGATCTTGCCGACCGGCGATTTCGGGATTTCGTCGACGAAGACGATGCGGCGGGGGCGGCGGAAATTGGCAAGCCCGGAGTTCTTGCAATGGGCCTCAAGTTCTTCCGCCGAGACATCGCCGTTGCGCTTCACGAAGGCGGTCACGATCTTGCCCCAGCGCTCATCCGGCAGTCCGACCACGGCGACTTCCGCCACGCGTTCATGCAGCGACAGGCAGCTCTCGACCTCGACCGGCGATACGTTCTCGCCGCCGGTGATGATCATGTCGTCGACCCGTCCGGTCACAAACAGGTCGCCGTCCTCGTCGTAGAAGCCGGTGTCGCCAGTGAAGTACCAGCCCTCGCGCAGTGCCTTTGCATCGGCATCGGGGCGGTTCCAGTATCCCTCGAACGACTCGTCGCCTTTCAGCGCGGCGATGATTTCGCCTTCCTCGCCCGTGGCGGCGCGCTCGTCGGGAGAATTCGCGCCCAGCTTCACGACCCGGATCATCTGGTTTATTCCCGCGCGGCCCGCCGACCCAGGCTTCGCCACCGCGTCCTGCTCGATCGTGAAGGTGTAGATCTCCGAGGAGCCGTAGTGGTTGACGAAGAGCTCGGGCCGGAACGCCTCGTTGAGGCGCTTGAGAAGTCCGTCGGTCATGGAGGCGCCCGCGAACCCCAACTTGGAGACGCTCTTCACCCGCTCCGGCGAGAACTCGGGGTTGTGGACGACGTCATGATAAAGCGTCGGCACCAGGTAGAGATTGGTGATCTGCTCCGCCTCGATCAGCTCGATCGCCCGGGCCGCGTCGAAGCGCGGCAGGCAGATGAAGGCGCCGCCGGTCAGTGACGATGCGATCAGCGACCGCTCGCCCATCGTGTGATAGAGCGGCATCACCCCGAGGGTTCGCTCCCCGTGCCGATAGAGGTTCTGCGCCACATGCGCGATGGCGCCCGCCCGTTCCGCACTGTGACGGCGCGGCACCCCCTTGGGGCGCGACGTGGTCCCCGAGGTGTAGAGCATCAAGGACCAGTCGTTCGCGTCGGCGGTCGGCACCGCCTCGGGGGCATCGGCCGCCA
>JBFHII010000148.1:0-6777 GCA_041596535.1 Breoghania sp.
CTGCAGAGCCTGGCGCTCTACGTGGTTGCCGCCATCAACCGCGATTCCATCCGCTCGACGGAAGCGGGCCTGAAGTACTTCGTGCTCGGCGCGCTGTCGTCGGGCATGCTGCTCTACGGCATGTCGCTGGTCTACGGGTTCACCGGGCAGACCGGATTTGCCGCGATCGCGCAGTCGCTGACGCTGGAAGGCGGCTCGCTCGGCCTGACCGTCGGCCTCGTCTTCGTGCTTGCCGGCATGGTCTTCAAGATCTCCGCCGTGCCGTTCCACATGTGGACGCCGGACGTCTACGAGGGCGCGCCGACGCCGGTCACCGCATTCTTCGCCGCGGCCCCCAAGATCGCCGCCATGGCGATGCTGACGCGCATCGTGATTACGGCATTCGAGCCGGTGGCGCTGGAATGGCAGCAGATCATCGTCTTCGTCTCCATCGCCTCCATGGCGCTGGGCGCCTTCGCGGCCATCGGCCAGACCAACATCAAGCGGCTGATGGCCTATTCGTCGATCGGTCACATGGGCTTCGCGCTCGTCGGACTTGCCGCCGCCAGCAAGGCGGGCGTGCAGGGTGTGCTGGTCTACATGGCGATCTATCTCGCCATGACGCTGGGCGCGTTCGCCTGCATTCTCGCGATGCGCCGCAAGGACGGCATGGTCGAGGACATCTCCGAACTGGCGGGCCTGTCGCGCCACAACCCGATGATGGCGTTCCTGTTCGCGATGATCATGTTCTCGCTGGCCGGCATTCCGCCGCTGGCCGGCTTCTTTGGAAAGTTCTACGTCTTCCTGGCGGCCGTCGAGGCGGAGCTCTACACGCTCGCCGTGATCGGCGTGCTGACCTCGGTCATCAGCGCCTATTATTACCTGCGCATCGTCAAGATCATGTATTTCGACGAACCGGCCGCCTCGTTTGCGCCGATGCCCGGTGAGCTGAAAGTGGTTCTGGGTGCGAGCGGCGCGTTCGTGCTGTTCTTCGTCGTCTTCGCCGGCCCGCTGGTCAGCGCTGCGGAGAGCGCTGCCAAGACGTTCTTCTAGAGCATGCAGGCATCCGGAGTTCCCATTGCAATCGCCTCGGCGCCACGCTTCCGGCGCCGGCATTGCGATACGGTGGACTCCACCAACATCGAGGCCTTCGCGGCGGCGCGCGGGGGCGATGCGGGAGACCTCTGGGTCACCTGCGACGCGCAGATGCAAGGCCGCGGCCGGCGCGGCCGGGCCTGGGTGTCGGAACGCGGCAATCTCTACGCCTCGCTGCTGCTGATCGATCCCGGCCCGCGCGAAAGGCTGGGGGAACTGCCGCTGGTCTGCGCCGTGGCGCTGGCCGACGCGGTGGAAGCGGCGACCGGCAGTCACGGCCTGGTGCGGCTGAAGTGGCCCAACGACCTGCTGGCCGACGAGGCCAAGCTCTCGGGCATCCTGCTTGAATCCGAAATGCTGGCCGACGGGCGGTCCGCCGTCGTCTGCGGCTTCGGCGTCAACTGCGTGCATCATCCGGAGCCGGAAGACTACCGGGCGACGGACCTGGCCGAACTCGGTTTCAGGATCACGCCGGACCATCTGTTCGACCGGCTGGCCTGCGCCATGCAGACGCGGCTGGCGCAATGGTCCCGGGGCGCCGGCTTTGGTGCCATCCGGGAAAGCTGGATCGCGCGCGCGGCGCGTCTGGGCGAAAACGTGACAATTCGCCTGAGCGACACCACATATGAAGGTGTCTTCCGCACAATTGATGAAGAAGGCCGCCTCATCCTGACCTTGAGGGATGGGAGCGAACGACGTATTTCGGCGGGAGACGTGTTCTTCCCGACCGCGAAAAAGATAAGTGCCGAAAGGGCCAATACATGAGTGACACTGCCGAACTGGTTTTCCTCCCGCTTGGCGGCGTCGGTGAAATCGGAATGAACATGGGCCTGTATGGCCTGGGTCCGGAGAAGGACCGCCGCTGGCTGATGGTGGATTGCGGGGTTTCCTTCGGAGGTCCCGATCTTCCGGGCATCGATCTGGTATTTCCCGACATCAAGTTCATCGAGGCGCATGTCGACCGGCTGGACGGCATCGTCATCACCCACGCGCACGAGGATCACTATGGAGCGATCCTGGAACTGTGGCCGCGCCTGAAGGCGCCGCTGTACATGACGCCGTTCACGGCGGGCCTGCTCAAGGCCAAGTCGCATGGCGAGCGCGGTGCCACGCCCGATGTTCCCGTGACCGTGGTGCAGCAGGGCGAGCGCTTCGACGTGGGGCCGTTCAACGTGGAGATGGTGGCGATGTCGCATTCCATCCCCGAGCCCTGCGCCCTGGCGATCCGGACGCCGGCGGGCACCGTCCTGCATTCCGGCGACTGGAAGATCGATCCGGAACCCGGCGTCGGCCTGCCGATCGATCTGAAGCGTCTGGGCGAGATCGGCGACGAGGGCGTGCTGGCGCTGGTCAGCGATTCCACCAACGCGCTGCGCGAGGGCGTGAGCCCGTCGGAGACCGAGGTGGTCAAGTCGCTCACCGAGATCATCCGTGGCGCCAAGAACCGCGTCGCGGTGACGACGTTCGCCTCCAACGTGGCGCGTCTGCGCGGCGTCGCTCTGGCCGCCGAGGCCTGCGACCGCGAAGTCGTGGTTGTCGGGCGCGCCATGCGCCGCACGCTGGACGTGGCCGACGAACTGGGGTTGCTCAAGGGGCTGAGGCCGTTCCTGGAGGAAGACGCCTACGGCTACCTGCCGCGCGACAAGGTGCTGCTGCTGTGCACCGGCAGCCAGGGCGAGTCGCGCGCAGCCCTTGCCCGCATCGCCAATGACGACCATCGCACCGTGACCCTGAACCAGGGCGACATGGTGATCTTTTCCTCGCGCACCATTCCCGGCAACGAGAAGGTGGTCGGCGCGATCGTCAACGGCCTGGTGACCCGCGGCATCGACGTGGTCACCGACCGCGACGGGCTGGTGCATGTCTCCGGCCATCCGCGGCTGGGCGAAATGAAGACGCTGTACGAACTGATCAAGCCGCAGATTGCCGTGCCGGTGCACGGCGAGCCGCTGCATCTGAATGCGCATGCCAAGTTCGCGCGCGCGCAGGGCGTCAAGGAGGTGGTCGTTGGCTACAACGGCGACGTGATCCGGCTGCAGCAGGGCAAGGCGAAGGTGATCGGCGACGTGCCGTCGGGCCAGATGGTCAAGGACGGCAGCATGCTGCTGAATCCGGAGACCTGCGGCGTGCGCGATCGCATCCGGCTGTCGTTCGCCGGTGTGGTCACCGCCAGCGTGGTCATCGACAAGGCCGGCAACATGGTGTGCGAGCCCGACGCGGTGGCCATCGGACTGCCGGATCTGGATGACGACGGGGAGCTGTTCGAGGATGTGATCGTCGACGCCATCGAAG
Source organism: Breoghania sp. (assembly GCA_041596535.1). Classification (GTDB taxonomy): domain Bacteria; phylum Pseudomonadota; class Alphaproteobacteria; order Rhizobiales; family Stappiaceae; genus Breoghania. The sequence continues at coordinate 3,367 of JBFHII010000148.1, forward strand.
GCGCGATCGAGAGCATTCCGAAGAAGCGCCGCCGCGATCCGGAACTGGTGCGCGAGGCCGCACGCCGCGCCGCGCGTGCCGCGGTGCTGGAACGCTGGGGCAAAAAGCCGCTTTGCCAGGTGATGATCGCCGTCGTATGAGAGCCGGCGGCTGACGGGAAGCTTGCAGTTTCGGGGAGGAGTTGCCGATGATCGGACGTCTCAATCATGTCGCTATCGCCGTACCGGACATGGAGGCGGCGGTTGCCGTCTACCGTGACACGCTGGGGGCGCATGTCTCCCAGGCGGTGCCGCAGCCGGACCATGGCGTGATGACGGTCTTCGTCGAACTGCCCAACACCAAGATCGAGTTTCTCGAGCCGCTGGGCGAGGATTCGCCGATCGCCAAGTTCCTGGAGCGCAATCCCGCCGGCGGCATCCACCACCTGTGCTACGAGGTTGCGGACATCATCGCCGCACGCGACGAGCTGAAGGCCGCGGGCGCGCGGGTGCTGGGCGACGGGGAACCGAAGATCGGCGCGCACGGCAAGCCGGTGCTGTTCCTGCATCCCAAGGATTTTCTGGGCACGCTGACCGAACTCGAACAGGTCTGAGACGGGAGCGACCAATGGCCCTGGGCAGCATGCTGGCGATCTACTTCATCATCTGGTGGTTGGTGCTCTTCGCGGTGCTGCCGTTCGGCGTGCGCAGCCAGGAGGAGGCGGGCGACGACATCGAGCCCGGCTCGATGCCCGGCGCCCCCAGCCGGCCGATGCTGGTGCGCAAGGCGATCGCCACCACCATCGTGTCGGCGATCATCTTCGCCGCCGTCTACTGGGTGCTGGTCCATTCCGGCCTGACGCTCGACGACGTGCCGATCCCGGGCCGGTTCTAGCTCCCGCCCAGGCCAAAAGCCGCGCGTCAGCAGTTGTAGCGGTAGGTGAAGACCAGCTCGTCGGTGCGCATTTGGCCCGTCGGGCGGCACTGGCGCTGCGATTCACGGGTGCCGCGCACCACCACCCGCAGCGGGTTGGCATGCACCGGCCCCTCGACCCAGTATTCCAGCGGGTTGCCGGGGCAGTGTCTGGAAAATACCCGTGCCAGACCCTCGTACCAGTCGCCGCGCTTGGTGCCGTTGAACAGCAGCGTGCCACGCCGCACGCCGGCGTTGCGCAGGCTCGGCTTGGGATCCTCATAGGTGAACCAGCGCTGGTTGCCCTGCGCCTGCAGCCGCATCAGCGAGCCGTTGTGGTCCCAGCAGGAATCGGCCCGGGCGGCGCCCGCGCCCAGCGCGACGAGAAGGGCGGCGAGTGGCACCGCGCGTCCGAAAAACCGTTTCATCAAAACCCCCAGAGTATTGGACGAGTTTAGCGACTCTTTTTCTCAAGGGAAGGGAGCCGGCCGGCGCACTCTGACGAGGCCGGTACCGCATGCCCGGTACCGCATGGTCTGTGCCGCATGGCCGGGGCACCGCGAGATCCGCGTGGGGGATTGCCGGTGGCGCGGGAGGTGCGCGTTACACCCGCGCTTTGTCACATTTCCGTATTGTTGATGAAATACAGGTGTCTGCGCCGGCGGGCGGACTCAGAATCGCAAGCCGCCAGGCGCGGAGTGTCTTGCTGCGTGCCGTCAGGGGCGTGCTTTCAGGATCGTTCCGGGGGGCTGCGCCATGGCTCCCGGTGGGGCCGGGGGCCGAAAAAGGACAAAAAAAAGCAAGGCACAAGGCCTTGCGTTTTCTAGTTCCGCGTCTAACAACTCTCTCAATTCCTGCGACGGCTTGGATTGTCTCGTCGTAGAAACGGCTGCAACCCGAAAGTGCGCCAGAGAGCTCTTCCTCCCAAGACTCAGACCGCGATGCCTCATTTGGGATCAGTCCCTTGCGGGTCGATCCCTTATTATTGCCCGTACGATATCCGAACGTTTTCGTGTTGTCACCATTTTGTGCTCACGTGCTCAAAATTTTTGCACATTTTATATTGGTGAAAATTACATCGCCAATTTCGGATGTTGCGGACGGTGCGTCCGGCGCCGTGCGGAAAGCCTGAAGAGCGGCGGAACGAGGGCTTGTGTTTTGCCGCTTCATGCGGTTTGACTCACCACCGATCGCGTGCCGCGAAAACCAGAAAAGAGCTGCTCGATGCGCCTGTCCCAATATTTCCTGCCGATCCTCAAAGAAACGCCCAAGGAAGCCGAAATCGTCTCGCATCGCCTGATGCTGCGGGCCGGGCTGATCCGCCAGCAGGCCGCGGGCATCTACTCCTGGCTGCCGCTGGGCTACAAGGTGCTGCGCAAGATCGAGCAGATCGTGCGCGAGGAGCAGGACCGCGCCGGCGCCGTCGAGCTGCTGATGCCGACGATCCAGTCCGCCGACCTGTGGCGCGAGAGCGGCCGCTACGACGCCTACGGCAAGGAGATGCTGCGCATCACTGACCGGCACGACCGCGAGATGCTGTACGGGCCGACCAACGAGGAGATGATCACCGAGATCTTCCGCTCCTACGTGCGCTCCTACAAGGAACTGCCGCTCAATCTCTACCACATGCAGTGGAAGTTCCGCGACGAGGTGCGGCCGCGCTTCGGCATCATGCGCGGGCGCGAGTTCCTGATGAAGGACGCCTATTCGTTCGACGTCTCCAAGGAAAAGGCGGTCGAGGCCTACAACCGGATGTTCGTCGCCTACCTGCGCACCTACAAGCGCATGGGGCTGACGGCGATCCCGATGCGTGCGGAAACCGGTCCGATCGGCGGCGACCTGAGCCACGAGTTCATCGTCCTGGCGGACACCGGCGAAAGCGGCGTCTTCTGCCACGCCGATCTGCTGAACAAGCCGATTCCGGGCGACGACGTCGACTTCCGCGGCGACCTCAGCGGCATCGTCGCGGACTGGACGTCGCTCTATGCGGCGACCGAGGACATGATCGAGATGAGCGAGTTCGAGGCCGCCGTGCCGGAAGACAAGCGCATCGCCGCGCGCGGCATCGAGGTCGGCCAGACCTTCTATTTCGGCACCAAGTATTCCGAGCCGATGGGCGCCACGGTGACCACGTCCGACGGCACCGACGTGCCGGTGCACATGGGATCCTACGGCGTCGGCGTGTCGCGGGTTCTCGGCGCCATCATCGAGGCCAGCCACGACGACAACGGCATCATTTGGCCGCAATCTGTCGCTCCTTTCGACGTCGGACTGATCAATCTGAAATCCGGCGATGCGGCCACCGACGCGGCCTGCGACGGGCTCTACGAACAGCTGACCAATGCCGGGCTGGACGTGCTCTACGACGACACCGACCAGCGGCCGGGCGGCAAGTTCGCCACCGCCGACCTGATCGGCGTACCCTGGCAGGTCATCATCGGACCGCGCGGCGCGGCCGCCGGCGAGGCCGAGATCAAGAACCGCAAGACCGGCGAGCGCGAGACGCTGCCGATCGCGGAC
>JBFHII010000149.1:0-6723 GCA_041596535.1 Breoghania sp.
CATTGGGAGTTCATGTTCACCCGCTCGATGTTCGCGACCGCCGACATCGCCGCCCAGGGCGAACTGCTCAACGAGATCTCCCGCCTCGTCGACGAGGGGACGCTGCGGACCACGCTGGGCGAGACCTTTGGGGTGATCAACGCGGAAAACCTCAAACGCGCCCATGCCTTCATCGAAAGTGGCCGTGCCCGCGGTAAGGTCGTGCTGGAAGGCTTCGCCGAAGCCTGATCGCCGACTGATCACGACCTTGCCCCCGGCGGATCATCGTGTCCGCCGGGCTGCCGGCCGAACGGGTGCCGTCTCGGATGCCCCCTCCGGCAGAGCGCTCGTGAGAGATCAGGGAACGTACCGCGTTTCGACATAGCTGCGCAGATGGGCCTTGAAATCCGCCATCAGCTTCGTTTCATCGCGGTTGGCGAGGACAATCATGCTGATGATCTGCTCCGGGTTGTGAAGATCGATACTGGCAACGGAAAGACCGTCACGACCATCGGCGCTCACGGCATATCGCGGCAGGATCGTCAGGAAATCTGTGTTCCTCAGCAGCTCGATGACCGCACCGGCCGATTCACTCTGGAACGCCAGCTGCAGATTCCTGATTCCCAGATGCCTCAAGGCCGCTTCCATGTCGTGCCGCAGCATGCTGCGATCCGAATGGCTGATCCATGTAACGTTTTCCAGGTCCTGCACGGATAGTGTATCCCCCTGCAGAAGCGGGTGTCCGGACCGTCCGACGATTACATTGCAGTCGTCGAACAGCGGCTCGAGCGTCAGATCGGAATTGCCCGGATCCACGAATCGCGCCGGACCCACGATGATGTCGATCTGGTTCTGCAGAATGCGCTCTTGCAGTCCCGCGTGATAATCCGGCACCAGTTCGATGCGCACGGCGGGCCGCTCGAGCACGAAACGCGCAATCGCATCCGAGACCAGCTTCTCGCAAAGGAACGGCGGCGCCCCGATTTTCAGGATTCCGGAGATTCCGCGCGCGCTGAGATCGATGAACTCGACAGCGCGCGACCTCGCTGTCCTGATTGCGCGCCCCTGGTTGGCAAGCTCCATCCCCATTGCCGTCGGCCTCAACGGCCGGCGCGCCCGCTCGAACAGTTGCATCCCGATGCGGGTTTCAAGGTTGCCGATCATCCGGCTCAGAGCGGGCTGCGACGTCCTGAGCTGTTTCGCGGCGCCCTGCAGCGTACCGACATCCACGATAACTGAAAGCTGTTCCAGGTGCCTGGGATCTATTTGCATATCATCTCGATATAATAAATTATCAAATTAATATTGGACTGTTATGTCAGCGTCGTCAATTATCGGGGCACACTGAGTTTGCCGTGTTTGGGAGGACACCATGAAGCTGAGGACACTTGCACTCGGGTTCGCGACGGCCATGACAATGACCGCGCTGCCCGCAATCGCCCATGCCAAGACCCGTCTCGTGGTCAATTGTTTCTGGCCGCCGCAGCACTTCGTCTGCACGACGGTTCTGCCGGCCTGGCTCGACGAGGTCGAGGCGGTCACCGAGGGCCGCGTGGTCGGCAACATTCCGCCGAAGTCGGTCGCCCCGCCGCCCGAACAGCTGGGGTCGGTCGAAAAGGGCATTGTGGATGCCGCCGTCCAGTTCAACGGACTGATCGGCAACCGGGTTCACGGCGCGCTGACCGGAATGCAGCCCTTCGCGGGCAACGGCGATGCGCGGACGCTGACCCAGGCGGCGTGGGAGACGAACCGCAAGTTCTATCCCGATGAATTCGACACCGTTGAGCTGCTGGCACAATGGGTGATCACCTCGGGCAACCTCTTCTCGAGCACCGACACCCCGATCGTCACACTCGACGACTTCAAGTCCCGCAAGATCTGGGCGCTGCCCGGACCGCTGGCCAACATTTCTAAGGAATTGGGCGCTGGAGTCGTTTCGACGCCTGCGGTTCAGTCCAACGAGGTGATCGCCAACGGCATCGTCGACAGCCATATCGGCCTGAACGGCGAAGGCCTGGCATCGTTCCAGGTCCTGCCCTACGTGAAATCGATGACGAAATTCTCCTCGTCGATCTACCGGACCTCGTTCTCGTTCTTCATCAACAAGGACAAATGGGCCGAGATTTCCCCCGAGGACCAGGAAGCCATTCGCGCGATGAGCCAGGAGAAGGTCGGCATGGCCGCCGCCGGCTTGTGGGAGGCCGCCGATGATGTCTACGACAAGTTCGATGAAATGGGGATCACGGTGGTGGATGTCGATCCGTCGCTTGAGTCCGCGCTCATCGAAGGCGCGAAAACGGTGACCGACGCCTGGAAGGAAAAGGCCAAGGCGGCAGGCATCGACGGCGACGCTGCCCTCGCATTCTACCTGCAGCGTGCATCCGATCTGAGCAAATGAGTGAAACGCCAGCTGATCCCGGCGCACTCAGGATCATTCTGCAGAAGGCGATCGTGACGCTCGAAACAATTTCGAGCGTCATCATCCTGATCATGATGATCCTGACATTCGCCGATGTCATAGGACGCTACGTGTTCCATAGTCCGGTCTTCGGCGGAACCGAGATCATTGGCGCGCTCCTGGCCTTGGCGATTTTTTCAGGGCTGGGAGTCATCAATGCGCGCGACGAGCACATCACCGTCGAACTGTTCGAGGTGCCGATCCGCCGGCTGGTCGGCCCCCTTCCCTACCACATCATTACCCAGTCGTTCTCCGTCGTCTGCATGACGCTCATCGCGGCGGTTATGTTCGAGCAGGCCTGGGAATCGTATCTCAACAACAAGCTGACGGTGGTTCTCGAAATGCCGGTCTACTACGTCACCGGCACGGTGGCCGTGTTCGCCGTAATCAGCGTCATTTCCCAGGTTGCAGGCATTGCCGTCCGGATCTCGAATTCAGACGGACGCAGAGGACCCATCGATCAATGACAACGGCCCTGCTCGGTTTTGCAATCCTGCTGATGCTCTGTTTTGCGGGTTTTCGCGTCGGTTTCGCCACGTTGATGGTGGGGTTCGTCGGTTTCGCTTTCGAGCGCGGATGGACAGCCTCCCTGGCGATGGTTGCCCAACAGGTGACGGAGGACGCCCAGAACTACAATCTGTCAGTGATCCCGCTCTTCATCCTGATGGGTGTGTTCATCTATCGATCGGACATCAGCCGCGATCTCTATGACGCCGCCTATGCGGCACTCGGGCGTTTCAGGGGCGGTCTCGCCCTTGCGACGGTCCTGGCCTGCGGCGGCTTCTCGGCGGTCTGCGGCTCGACCCTGGCGACCGCCGCGACCATGTCGAAGGTCGCGATGCCGCAAATGAAGGCCTACAACTATTCCGACAAGCTGGCGGCCGGCACGATCGCCGCCGGCGGCACGCTCGGGATCATGATCCCGCCGTCGGTGCCGCTGGTGATCTACGGCATCATCGCCGAACAGGACATCGGCCTGCTGTTCATCGCCGGCGTTCTGCCGGGAATGCTGCTGGTCGGACTGTTTCTCCTCGCCGTGTCACTGACCGTTCGTCTCGATCCCGACTCGGCGCCGATGGCGGACGAACTGCATGCCGAACGGAAACGCAAGGCTGTCCGCGGCACGACCCCCGTCCTGATCCTGTTCATCATCGTGCTGGGCGGCATTTACGGCGGCGTGTTCACGGCAACCGAGGCATCCGGCATCGGCGCCTTCGGCGCGGCGGTCATCGCGTTTCTGCGCGGCCACCTCCGGACGGTCATGCAATGGCGCGTCTGTCTGGTCGAGGCCGCGATGACGACGGCCAAGATCTTCATCGTGCTGTTCGGGGCCCTGGTGTTCACGCAGTTCATCAATCTGTCGGGGATGCCGTACGAACTTCTCGACTACGTCGACGAATGGGAACTCGGCCCCGCCGGGCTCGTCGCCTTCATCTGCGTCATCGCGTTGATGATGGGAATGGTCTTCGAGACGATCGGTATCGTCGTGCTGCTTGTGCCCGTGTTCCTGCCCGCGCTTTTCGCGATGGACGTCGACATGATCTGGTTCGGCATCATCATGGTGCTGGTGACCGAGATCGGCCTCATCACCCCCCCGATCGGCATGAACGTGTTCGTCGTCAAGTCGGTGCTGCCGGAAGTGCGCCTGGGCGACATCTTCCGCGGCGTGAGCACCTATATCGCGGCGCTCTTCATCGGGCTGCTGCTGGTTTTCTTCTTTCCGCAGATTGCAACGCTGCTGCCATCCATTGCGAGGTAGACAATGGCAAAGATCAAGAACATCCTATTCGTCATGGCTGACCAGCTGCGGTGGGACTACCTTTCGTGCTACGGCCATCCGCACCTGAAAACTCCCAATATCGATCGGCTTGCCGCGAAGGGCGTGCGCTTCGACAGGGCTTATGTTCAGTCGCCGGTCTGCGGACCGTCGCGCGCGTCCTATTACACCGGGCGCACGGTTTTCAGCCACGGCGCGACGTGGAACCAGGTGCCGCTGCCCATCGGCGAACTGACGATCGGCGACTACCTGCGGCCGATGGGCGTGACGACCGCCGTCGTCGGAAAGACCCACATGGTCGCCGACAAGGAGGGTATGGCCCGCCTCGGCCTGAACGACACCGCGGATATCGGCTGCCGGATCAGTCAGCCGGGCTTCGACCCCTATGAACGCGATGACGGGCTGCACCCGACCCGGGGGCTGGCGAAGCGTGGCGGGCATCTGCGCTACAATGACTGGCTGAGGTCCCTCGGATACGAAGGGGAGAACCCGTGGAACGATTACGCCAATGCGGCCGAGGGGCCGAATGGCGAGATCCTGTCCGGCTGGTACCTGAAGAACTCCAATCTTCCCGCACGCGTCCGCGAGGAGCACTCCGAGACCGCCTACATGACGATGCGGGCGATGGACTTCATCAAGGAGATGGGCGACACGCCGTGGCTCTGCCATCTGAGCTTCATCAAGCCCCACTGGCCCTATATGGCACCCGCGCCCTATCACGACATGTACGGCCCGGACTCCTTTATCCCGGTCAAGCGGGACGATGGCGAGAAGCAAGATCCCAATCCCGTCTTCAGTGCCTTCATGGGCATGAACGTGAGCACGACCTTCTCGCGCGATGGCGTTCGCGAAACCGTGCTGCCGGCCTATATGGGGCTGATCAAGCAGATCGACGATCATCTCGGCAAGCTATTCGACTGGCTGGAGGAGACCGGCAAGGCGAAGGAGACGATGATCGTCTTCACCTCCGATCACGGCGACTATCTCGGTGATCACTGGATGGGCGAAAAGGAGCTGTTCCACGAGGTTTCCGTCCGCGTGCCGCTGATCATCTGCGATCCGAGGCCGGAAGCGGATGCGACGCGCGGCACCGTTTCCGACGCGCTTGTCGAGGCGATCGATCTTGTCCCGACATTCCTCGAGGCCACGGGCGCGCCATCCCAGGGTCACCGCCTCGAGGGGCGCTCGTTGATGCCGCTGCTGGAGGGCGAAACACCGGATGACTGGCGCGACGCCGTGTTTTCCGAAATCGACTACGCCTTCTACACGGCGCGCGAGGCCCTCGGTCTGGGCGCCTCCGACGCGCGCGGCTACATGCTGCGAACAAACGACTGGAAATACGTGCACTTCAAGGGGTTCCCGCCGCAGCTCTTCAACCTCGTCGAGGATCCGCAGGAATTCCATGATGTCGGCCGGGATCCGCGGTACGAGGATATCTGCAAGACGATGCATCGCCGCCTCACCGACCGGCTGATCGAACGGAAGAACCGGACGACGATGACGGACGATCAGGTCTGCAACATGCGCCGAAACGAGAGTTCCAGCGGCATCATCATCGGGGAATGGGACCAGCGCGAAGCCAGCGCCTGAGCACAAGGCCGCGCCGGACCCTGTCAGGCACCGTCGCGGCCAAACGCGCCCTCGGTTGCGCGCCAACCGGTCTGGTCCCGTCGTCCGTTCAACGTGTGGGACTGGCTCGGCCTATTCGGAATCCATTCGCGCCTGGATATGCCCGCTCATCCGGCTCACTTCCTTCACGAAAGCGTCGACCGTCGGGCGCACCGGCTGCCCGAGGTAATGAAGTTCGAGCGCGATGGGAGGCGGTGCCGGCTGCAGTTTGACGAAAGCGCAGCCGTCGCTTTGCAGGAAGCGGATACAGGCCGGCGCAATCGCCACACCGATGCCGCTGGCCACCTGGCTGAGCAACGTCTGCATCTGCGCTGGCTGCCGTATAACCCGGGGCGAGAACCCGGCCTCGTTACAGGCGCTGATGAGACTGTCGAAAAGACTGCTGGCCTGGTTCCGCCTGAACAATACGAACTCTTCCCGGGCCAGTTCGTTCAGTGACAGCCGCTGGCGTGCAGCCAAGGCATGCCCCTGGGGCAGAACGGCCATCAGATGATCCTGATACAAAAGCCGGCGTTCCAGGTCGACCCGTACAGGCTCGGGCGGCGGGCGCGAAAGCCCGAGGTCGATTTCCTCGCGCGCAAAGGCTTCCAGCTGCTGCTGAGCCGTCATCTCATAAAGTTCCAGATGCACGTCAGGGTAGCTCTGCCCGAAGTGCCGCAGTAGATCGGGCATGAAGCGCGCGGTGGCCGAGCTCATGTAGCCGATGCGAAGCTGCCCGGTTTGCCCCTTGGACGCGCGAATGACCCGTTCACGGGCATCGGTCTCGAGCGCCAGCATCCGTCTTGCGTCTTCCAACAGCACCTCGCCGGCCGCCGTGACCCTCACCTCCCGCGTGCTGCGCCAGAGCAGCGGCGCGCCCAATTCCTCTTCCAGTTCGGCA
>JBFHII010000150.1:0-6688 GCA_041596535.1 Breoghania sp.
ACTTTCGATACTGACGAGCATGTGCGCGGCGAGACAACGGCGGAGACCTTGGCCGGTTTGCGCGCCGTCTTCCAGAAGGACGGCTCGGTGACGGCGGGCAATGCGTCTGGCATCAACGACGGCGCAGCGGCGGTGATCCTGATGGACCGGGAGCGGGCGGAGCGCGAGGGCCGCAAGCCGATGGCGCGGATCGTCGGCTACGCGCACGCGGGCGTGGAGCCCGATGTCATGGGCGTCGGCCCGATTCCGGCGGTGCGCAAGCTGCTGGAAAGAACCGGGCTGAGCGTCGCCGATTTCGACACCATCGAATCCAACGAGGCCTTCGCCGCCCAGGCCTGCGCGGTGGCCAAGGATCTCGGGCTGCCGGCGGACAAGCTCAATCCCAACGGCGGGGCCATCGCGCTCGGCCATCCGGTCGGTGCCACGGGCTGCATCGTCACCATCAAGGCGATGTACGAACTCAAGCGCACCGGCGGACGCTACGGGCTGGTCACCATGTGCATCGGCGGCGGCCAGGGCATCGCCATCGCCATCGAGAACCTTGGGTAATCGTGCCGACCTGGTGCAGGCGGATTGTTGCTGACGAGCCAGGCGCCTGACCTTATCGTTGAGCGGCAATCGGAAAACAGAACGGGAGCAAGGCGTGCAGAAACTGGGGCAGGTATCGCAATGGCAGGCGGTCTACTGCGGCGGGGTGATCGGCACCGACAGCGATGTGCGGATCGTGGCCAACGTGGGCAACACCCTGGGAGAGGGCCCCTTGTGGCACCCGGAGGCGCAGTGCCTGTTCTGGTTCGATATCCTGGGCTCCCGGCTCTACCGGATGCAGACCGAGGGCGATGTCTCCGTGATGGAGCTGCCGTTCATGGGCTCCGCCGCTGGCTGGATCGATGCGGGCAACCTGCTGATCGCGGCCGATGACGGCTTCTACGTGCTGGACATGACCAGCGGCAGCCTGCATCCGCACATGGTGCTGGAGGACGACAATCCCGCGACCCGGTCCAACGATGGCCGCGTTGATCCCTGGGGCCGCTTCTGGGTTGGCACCATGGGGCGCAAGCTCGAGGCGGCGGCCGGTGCGCTCTACCGGCTCGACGGCGCGCGGCTGGAAGTCCTCAAGCAGGACATCAGCATCCCGAATTCCATCGCGTTCTCGCCGGACCGCGCGCGTGCCTATTTCTCCGACAGCCCGAGCCGCAACATCCTGGTGTGCGACCTGAACCCGGAAACGGGCGATATCCTGCGCCAGCGGGTGTTCGCCTCTCTGGAAGACGAGGACGTGATCCCCGACGGCAGCGTGGTGGACAGCGAAGGCTATCTCTGGAACGCCGAGTTCGGCGGATCGCGCATCGTGCGCTATGCGCCCGACGGCAGCGTCGAGCGGACCATCGAGGTGCCCGTCACCCAGCCCACATGCCCGGCCTTCGGCGGGCCGGACCTGAAGACCCTGTACATCACGTCGGCGCGCGAGAACCTGAATGAGGAGGCGTTGGAGGCGCAGCCCCACGCGGGCGCGCTGCTGGCGATCGATGTTGATGTGCCGGGGCAGGCCGAACACCGGTTGCGCTGAGCGGTATTTTCCGCGGCACTCAAAGCCGGTTGTTGCCGGGAGGGAGCGAAGTCCATGAAATTCCGTCTGGCGATGCTTGCTCTTATGGCGTTGGTGCTCGGGGCGTGCGGCGGCGCTGCCGCGGCCGAGCCCGCCGGAGGATGGCGCTCGCAGCATTTCGTCACCCATCCGCTTGTCGGCCGGATCTGGTCCGTGGCGCGGCAGGCCTTTGTCGACGAAGACGTGCTGGTTCGCGCCGCAGCGGCAGCCCGCTATGTGCTGCTGGGTGAGACCCATGACAACGCCGATCACCACCTGTTGCAGGCGCGTCTGGTCACCGCGATCGCGGCGGCCGGGCGCACGCCCGTCGTGGCCCTGGAAATGGTGCCGGCCGACAAGGCGCAGGCGCTGGCGGATCATCTTGCCGCGCATCCCTTGGATGCCGCGGGGCTGGGCGAGGCGCTTGACTGGGACGCCAGCGGATGGCCCGCATGGCCGCTCTATGAACCGGTGGCGCAGGCCGCACTCGATGCGGGTCTGACGCTCGTCGCCGGCGATCTGGATCCGGCCTTGCGCAAGCGCATCGGCCAGCAGGGCCTTGAGGCGCTGCAGCCGGAGGCGCGCGCGGCGATGGCGCTCGATGGGCCACTGAGTGACGCTGCTGTCGCCGATCTGGAGGAAACCTTGCGTGTGTCCCACTGCGGCCTGCTGCCCGAAGCGGCGGTCGGCGCCATCTTCCAGGTTCAAAGGGCGCGTGACGCCGCCCTGGCGCAGGCCATGCTGTCGGCCGGGGAGGCGGGCGCGATCCTGATTGCCGGGGGCGGCCATGCGCGCGCGGATTACGCCGTGCCGTGGTACCTGCGCGCCCTGGACCCCACAGGACCAATCGTCAGCATCGGCTTCACGGAAGTGGAACCCGATGGCGCCGATCCACACGTTTATCTGCCGGGGCCGGAGGGGGTGGATTTCATTGATGGGATCGCGCCGTTCGACTACCTGTGGTTCACGCCCAAGGGAAATGTCAGCGACCATTGCGCGGAGCTCAAGGAGCGGTTCGGCAAGCCCGCGAACTAGGGCGTGGACTCGTGAGCCGGATCGCAATGGCGGCGGCGGTCAGCGGCCGGCCTCGAGTGTCTGGCGGATGGCCCGGGCCAGTTGCCGGCGGTTGTAGGGCTTGTTCAGCAGTCCGTTGGCCAGCTTGGAGATGAACGCTTCTTCGCCGTTCGTCGCGTGCTCGCGGCGCTGCGTGAAGCCGCTTGTGAGCAGGATCTTGAGCTCGGGGAACATCTTGTGTGCCTCGACCGCGAGCTGATAGCCGTCCTGCCCGCCGGGCATGACGACGTCGCTGAACAGCAGGTCGATGTACGGATTGGTCTTCAGGATCTCGAGCGCTTCGCTGCCGTTGCTCGCGGTCAGCACCGTGTAGCCGAGGAAGCCGAGATTGTGGCTGGCGATGTCGGTCACCTCCGCCTCGTCATCGACGATCAGGATCGTTTCCGTTCCGCGAAGCTGGGCGACGGGCGTTTGCGCCCGGGTGCTGACCGGGGTGTGCGTGCGGGTTGCGCGCGGCAGGTAGATGCGGAAGGTGGTGCCCTTGCCGGGGCGGGTCTCGACCTTGATGTGACCGCCCGAGCGCTGCACGAAACCGTAGACCATGCTCAGGCCAAGGCCGGATCCCTTGCCCTCACCCTTGGTGGAAAAGAACGGTTCGAAAATCCTGTCGGCGACGTCCTGATCCATGCCGATGCCGGTGTCGGTAACGGAGATCATCACGAACTCGCCTTCACGCGCCAGCGGGTTCAGTTTCACGTATTCGGCGTCCAGCCTGGTGTTTTCGGCGGCAATGACCAGCGTCCCGCCATCGGGCATGGCGTCTCTGGCGTTGAGCGCCAGATTGACAAGCGCGTCCTGGAACTCGCCGGGGTCCAGGTCGACCATCCAGAGATCGTCGGCAAGCCTGTTTTCGACCGTGACCGCCGCGGTCAGGGACCGGGAGATCAACTCCTGCATGGCGTCGATGATGGCGCTCAACGACGTCAGCGTGGTGGCCTGCGTCTTCTCGCGCGAGAAGCTCAGCAACTTGTGGGTGATGCTGGCACCGCGGTTGACGGACTTGAGGGCGAGCTCGATCCGCTCCGCGATCTCGGGTCGGTCCGCGGCCATGTCCTGAACCAGTTCCAGGTTGCCGATGATGATGCCCAGAATATTGTTGAAGTCATGCGCGATGCCGCCTGACAACTGGCCGACGGCTTCCATCTTTTGCGCCCGCATCATGGCGTCCTCGGCCTGCTTGCGGCCGCTGATGTCATTGACCATGACAAGGAAGGACGGTCTCCCGTCCCAACGGATCGCGGTCGCCATCGCCTCGACGATGCGGCGGTTGCCGGCGGCGTCGACGACCGTGTTGACGATCCGGGGCCGTGAGCCGCTGCCTTCGTCCACCAGGCTGTCGATGCGCTGCTGTGCCGCCGCCTTGCCTTCGGGCGGGTAGAAGGACATGACGCTCATGCCGACGATCTCGTCGGGACTGGAGAGACCGATGATCTTGGCCCCGGCGGGATTGGTGTAGGCGTATTTCTCCTTGTCCGCGATATAGATGCCGATGGGCGCGAGTGTCATTACTTCGCGGAGCTTGCGTTCGTTTTCGGCGAGCCGCTCGGTATCGTTCCGGCTTTCGGCGATGACGGAGGCGGACGACAGCGCGCTCACGGTGGCGATCAGCAGGAACGCCCCAAGCGCACCGATGTTGCCTTGAACATCTCCGGCGTCCGCTCCGATGAAACCTGTGTCGAACCACAGTGCGACGAGAGAAAACGTCAGACACGCCAGCGCGGTGGCGCGCGGCCCCAGCCGCAAGGCGCTCCACGTCAGAAACGCGAAGGGCAGGAAACTGTAGGGCGGCAGGGCGGCACCCGGAGACGCGTCGTAGGAAAAAACCAGAACGGTTGTCGCCACGAGGGAGACAAGAAGTGCCGTCACCTCGACCCAAAACACGGGCTTCGCCTGTCGGATGTGCGATTGGCTGTCCCGGGACAGCAGCAGGACCACGGGCGTGACCGTCATGATCTGCAGGCAATTGCCTGTCACCCACCAGGCCCAGCCGGAATAGGTGAAGCTGTTCAGCGCGTTGCCGGCAATCATCGATGCCGGAACACCAAGGATCGCGGCGGGCAGCAAGCCACCCCAAAGCAGCAGCGCCATGACGTCCTGAAGGCGTTCGAAGCGCAGCGGCTCCTCATGGAAGCGCTGTATCAGCAACGCTGCGGCAATGGCCTGGCCGCCGGCCAGAAACGGCAAAACAACGGCCTCGGAGGCGGTGAGATCCCCGAGTTGCATCCGGACGGCAAGATCGCACGCGAGGCTGGCGGGCACGAGCCCCCACCATTGCCGTCGCGATGATACCAAGAGAGCGGCCAGGAAAACGCCGGTCGCCGGCCAGATGATCGGATTGCCCTGCGCTGCCTGGAAAAACAGATAGGCGCCCGCGGCGCAAAGAACGTAGAGGCTGCAATACCGAACAATATTCAGCACACTGCCCATGGCCAGTGCCGTGTCCCGCTGCGTTTCCAAGGTCACGGCCCCCAGCCCAATCCGAATCAGCCCGCCTTCTGAAGGATGTAGCGCTGAATCTAAGCGTGGTGGCGGTATAGGGGCAAATGATTATGCCGCCGTACTGCAATTTTTACGGGTGTTCTTCGCCAAGTGCCGCGTGCGGCCTGAAAACGTGGCGGCAGTGGCCGGGAGGGCTCTCGGAAGCCGGCCGGGCCCGATTGCTGCGGGGCCCGGCCGGTTGGACTGTCTCAGCCCTGCATTGACTTCAGTTCCAGTCGGCGGGCATGCAGCACCGGCTCGGTGTAGCCCGACGGCTGCTCGCGGCCCTTGATCACCAGATCGCAGGCCGCCTTGAAGGCGGGGCCCTCAAAGGTAGGAGCCATCGGCGTGTAGGCGGGGTCGCCGGCGTTCTGCCGGTCGACGACCTTGGCCATGCGTTTCATGGTGTCCATGACCTGCTCCTCGGACACCACGCCGTGGTGCAGCCAGTTGGCGATGTGCTGCGAGGAGATCCGGCAGGTGGCGCGGTCTTCCATCAGGCCGACATCGTTGATGTCCGGAACCTTGGAGCATCCGACGCCCTGATCGACCCAGCGCACGACATAGCCGAGAATCCCTTGCGCGTTGTTCTCGATCTCGGCGCGCACCTCGTCGTCGGACCAGTTGGCGCCCTGGGCCACCGGAATCGTCAGGATGTCATCGAGCGACGCGCGTGCGCGGCTTTCCAGCTCGTCCTGGCGGGCCTGGACGTTGACCGTGTGGTAGTGTGTGGCGTGCAGGGTCGCGGCGGTGGGCGAGGGCACCCAGGCGCAATTGGCACCGGCTTTCGGGTGGCCGATCTTCTGCTCCAGCATGGCGTGCATCAGGTCGGGCATGGCCCACATGCCCTTGCCGATCTGCGCATGGCCGCGCAGCCCGCACTCGAGCCCGATGTCGACGTTCCAGTCCTCGTAGGCGATGATCCACGGCTGGCTCTTCATGTCCGCTTTGCGCACCATCGGCCCGGCTTCCATGGAGATGTGGATCTCGTCCCCCGTCCGGTCCAGGAAGCCCGTGTTGATGAAGGCCACGCGCGATTTTGCCGCCCGGATGCATTCCTTCAGGTTCACCGTCGTGCGGCGTTCCTCGTCCATGATGCCGCTCTTCAGCGTGTTCGGCGCCAGCCCGAGGAAGCCTTCGATGCGACCGAAGATCTCGTCGGTGAAGGCGGTTTCTTCCGGGCCGTGCAGCTTCGGCTTGACGATGTAGACCGAGCCGGCGCGCGAGTTGCCGGGGCCGTCGTTCTTCAAATCGTGAATGGCGATCAGCGACGTGAAGGCGGCGTCCAGCAGGCCCTCGTAGGCCTCATTGCCGTTCGCATCCAGGACCGCCGGGTTGGTCATCAGGTGGCCGACGTTGCGTACCAGCATCAGCGACCGGCCATGCAGTGAGAACGCCGCGCCGTCGGGAGCCGTGTACTCCCGATCGCCGTTGAGTTTGCGGGTGAAGGTCTTGCCGCCCTGGGAGACCTCTTCCGCCAGGTCGCCCTTCATCAGGCCGAGCCAGTTTCGGTAGGCGAGGACCTTGTCTTCGGCGTCCACGGCGGCA